>NZ_FXAJ01000007.1 GCF_900177535.1 Priestia filamentosa | reverse complement strand
ACAGAAAACCAAATTTCTTCTGCAAAAGCTGTTCGTGAAGTACTAGCAGCAGATGCTGAAGTATATGATCCACGTAAATACCTAGGACCAGCTCGCGAAGCAATCAAAGCAACAGTTATCGGTAAAATGCGTGAGTTTGGTTCTTCAAACAAAGCGTAATTTCAAGAGCATATAGTTTTACAAATCTGATTTTTTAGTATATAATACTAAAGTAATTTTATCGCCTTGAAAATAAAAACAAAAAAGCATTTGACCCGTCAAATGCTTTTTTATTTTTTACTCAATATTGGTTAGAGAGGTGAGAAAATACAATAGGAAAAAAGGTTTAGATTAGAGTGAAAGGTGGAAAATAAGAGAGGCGAAAAACAAATAGGAAGGTGTAGAATTAATATATGAATAATAAAGTCACTGGCGTTTTTTGGTGGTCAGTATTTGTTACACTGGCTGTAGTCATATGGGGAGCAGTAGCGCCTGATAACTTTGGAAGCATTATAGGGAATGCTCGTTCTTTCCTTACTTCTGATTTTGGATGGTATTATCTGTTGATTGTATCCCTGTTTTTAATTATTTGTATTGCATTAGGGATGAGTAAATACGGTAAAATTAAGTTAGGGAGTCCAGATAGTAAACCAGATTACAGTACTCCAACATGGTTCGCCATGTTATTTAGTGCTGGGATGGGAACAGGACTTGTTTTCTGGGGTGCAGCAGAACCAATTAGTCACTTTATGACAAGCACACCAGAAGGAGCAGAAACAGGAACAAGTGAAGCAGCACGTGATGCATTACGCTATACATTTTTCCACTGGGGTCTTCACGCTTGGGGAATTTATGGTATTGTAGCATTAGCTCTTGCTTATTTTAAATTCCGTCACGGTAAACCAGGTCTCATTAGTGCTACCTTATCTCCAATTCTAGGTAAAAAGGCAGAAGGACCAATTGGTAAAATCATTGACGTTATTGCTATTTTTGCTACAGTTGTAGGGGTAGCCACAACTTTAGGGTTAGGTGCTATCCAAATTAATGGGGGACTGTCATTCTTAACAGGAATTTCTAAGAGCTTTGGAACCCAAGTTATTATTATTGTGATTGTTACCATTTTATTCATGATTTCAGCATGGAGTGGTTTAAGTAAAGGAATCAAGATTTTAAGTAATGCTAACTTAGGATTAGCTACTCTTTTACTTTTAGTAGTACTTTTCTTAGGACCAACAGTTTATATTTTAAACATGTTTGTAGACACGTTAGGTTCTTATATTCAGAATCTGCCACAGATGAGCTTTAGATTGTCGCCTTTAAATGAAGAAAATCGCGGATGGATTGATTCATGGACAATTTATTACTGGGCTTGGTGGATTGCATGGAGTCCGTTTGTTGGATTATTTATCGCACGTGTATCAAAAGGTCGTTCCATTCGTGAATTTGTATTTGGAGTTCTATTTGTACCTGCTATTGTCAGCATGCTCTGGTTTGCTGTATTTGGTACAAGTGCGATTGATGTGCAACAAAAGGGGTTAGCTTCTTTACAAAACCTTCCAACTGAAAATGTTCTTTTTGGAACTCTACAACAATTCCCATTGGGGACAATTGCCATTATTATTGGACTCTGCTTAATCGGAACATTCTTTATTACATCTGCCGATTCTGCAACATTTGTACTAGGTATGCAATCAACAAATGGATCATTAAATCCAAGTGGTAATGTAAAATTAACATGGGGCTTTTTACAAGCAGCAGTAGCGCTTGTACTTCTTTATTCTGGAGGAGAAACAGCGTTAACTAACTTACAGAACATGCTGATTCTCGCAGCATTCCCGTTCTCGATTATTATGATTATGATGACAGCTTCGCTTATTAAAGCACTAGGTAAAGATTATAAGCAAGTGAAAAAAGGTAATAAAACGAAAAAAGTATCATAATGCAAAGAAAACCTCTTACAGGAGTGGCTACTTCTATAAGAGGTTTTTTTATGTAGTTTAAACAAAAAAGCCTAGGGGAAAAGACATTTTGAGAATAAAAAAAGGAGGACAAAGATGGATAAATTTCTGAACGTTGTTCAAAAAGTATCTGATTGGATATGGGGATTGCCTCTTATCATTACATTAACTGCTGTCGGCCTTTATATGACAGTACTCTTGAAGTTCTTTCAATTTAGATATCCCCTCTACATTATGAAACAAACATTTGGAAGCGTATTTAAAAAACCAAAGGGAGAAGGAACGGTAACGCCCTTACAAGCTTTAACGTCTGCTCTCTCTTCAACAATTGGAGCTGCTAATATTGTTGGGGTTCCAGCGGCTATTATGTTTGGGGGACCTGGTGCTGTTTTTTGGATGTGGGTGATTGCCATTTTTGGAATGGCACTTAAGTTTTCAGAGAGCGTACTTGCTGTGCATTATCGAGAAAAGAACCGTGAAGGTGAGTATGTAGGTGGCCCAATGTATTACATAACAAAAGGACTAAAAATGAAATGGCTTGGTATCTTTTTTGCTTTTGCTCTAATGATTGAAGTTATTCCAAGTCTAATGGTACAGGGAAATTCGCTAGCTGGATCTGTTGCTCAGACGTTTTCTGTCTCCCCGCTTATTACAGGAATTATCACAAGTGTAATTATTGGTTTGATTGTAATTGGAGGAATTAAGAGAGTAGGAAAAACAACAGAGCTGTTTGTTCCTTTTATGGCCTTACTTTATGTTGGGGCAGCTCTTTTGGTTGTTATTATTCATATTGACCAGTTTCCAAATGTCTTGTCACTTATTTTTTCTTCCGCTTTTCAACCGGTGGCAGCTGTAGGTGGGTTTGCGGGAGCAGCTCTAAGTGACATTATTAGATGGGGCTTTGCTAGAGGTCTCTATTCAAATGAAGCTGGTTTTGGAACAGCTCCTATTGCACATGCAGCTGCGAAAACGGATCATCCGGTAAGACAAGGATTTTGGGCTATTGTCGGTATTTTTGTTGATACAATTGTAGTTTGCACAGCTACAGCATTTGTGATTTTATCTACAGGGGTATGGACAAAAATGGGCGCTTCCAAAGATACGGATGCTTTGGCAACAGTTGCATTTACTGAAACATTCGGCACAGTCGGAAGTTATATTGTCACGATTTCTCTCTGTTTCTTTGTCTTATCAACGGCACTTGTTTTAGTGTTTTATGGTGTAAAGCAAGCAGAATTTTTATTTGGCGTGAAAATGGGGCATGTAATGAAGGTTATATACTTAGGGGCTATTATTGTAGGCTCTGTTGGCGGAGCCAAAGTAATATGGAGCTTTCTTGATATTGCGCTTGCCTCTATTTTGTTGCCAAATTTACTCGCTATTGTACTACTAAGTAAAAAGG
Source organism: Priestia filamentosa (assembly GCF_900177535.1). Classification (NCBI taxonomy): domain Bacteria; kingdom Bacillati; phylum Bacillota; class Bacilli; order Caryophanales; family Bacillaceae; genus Priestia; species Priestia filamentosa. The sequence continues at coordinate 225,265 of NZ_FXAJ01000007.1, read as the reverse complement.
TAAAGGAGCTAAAAGAAGAATTTTTTACAAGTGAACAATATTATTTATTAGATATTAAAAAAGACAAAAACGTAAACTCATCTCTTTGATATATGATTGCTACATGATAGATGTACTTTCAAAAAGAAGAGAAGGTTCAGCACCTCTTATTTCTTGTCTGCACTGAAAGTCTAGGTTTTGTAAAACAGAGATAGAGCGTTTATTGTCAGGATGAGTACGAGCATAGATTTTTGGGAAGTGATGGACATAAAAACCGAAAGAACAGCATGATCTTGCGGCTTCTGTTGCATACCCATCTCCTTGATAGTCCGGATGAATAGCATAACCAAGTTCAATTACAGTGTTATGATTTATTTTATTTAACAGAAGTCCTGCTACCCCAACGGCTTTGTGATCTGTTTTTTGATGGACAGCCCAAAGGCCGACTTTAAACGTTATATATTGATTGCGAATATGGTTCATACATTGTTCAATCGAGTGATTTTGATTAACAAGCGGAAGCATAGATCTTTTAAATAGAACATCTAAAAAGGATCTATGCTTTGTTGTAATGGGCTGAAAATAAAGGCGCGTTGTTTCTTTAGGTAGCTTCATTCATTTCATCTCCTTTTCTTTTATCATAATAGACATCATTTATGATTTATATAAGAGAATGTGTAGTATTATTTTCTCAATTTTGTAAAATTTCAAATTATTTGTTATCCTTATACAAGTAAACTGTTCTTTGTGAGCAGTTCTATAAAATGTAAGGGAGAGATAAAAATGAAAAAGCTTTTATTATCATTTGTTACCATCCTTGCTATTACGATACTCGCTGCCTGTGGTGCGAGTAAAACTGAAACCAAAAGTGGAGCAAAACTTGTGAAAGAAGGGACTTTCACATTTGTAGCTTCAGGGGAATTTAAACCGTTTAGCTATATGAAAGACGGAGAAGTAACGGGTTTTGATGTTGAAGTTGGAGAAGCCGTTGCAAAAGAGTTAGGGCTTGAAGCTCAGCCAGAGAAGATGAAGTTTAAAAGTATTATTGAAGGCGTGAAAACAGGACGGTTTGATGCAGCTGTTGCAAGTCATACTGTCAATGAAGCACGAAGCAAACATGTTGCCTTTTCAACTCCATATTACTATTCAGGACCACAAATTTTCACACGTGCTGACAGTGACATTGAGACATCGGCAGATTTAAAAGATAAAGAAGTTGCTGTTTCAAAAGGTTCTACATATGCCGATGAAGCAAAAAAGTACACAAATAAAGTTAAAACATATGACAGTGATATTACAGCTTTAAAAGCTCTTGCAGAAGGTCGTCATGATGCTGTGATTACCGATTTTGTAACCGGAAAAGAAGCTATTGGAGAAGGATTTAAAATTCAAGCAAAAGAGCTTTTAGGAAGAAGTGAGCAAGCTATTGCCGTTTCGAAAGAAAATGAACAGCTTTTAGAAGATATTAATGGTGCGCTCGAAAAACTGCGTGAAGATGGAACATTGAAAAAGATTAGTGAGAAATATTTTAAGGAAGATATTACGGTAAAACCAGAATAAAACATTAAATATTCTATAAAGAGGAGGAAAGAGAGTGCCAACATTTTCGCATTTTTGGACAACGCTAATTGATACAAGGTCAATTTTTTTTGATGCTATGGTTGTAACACTACAGCTAACAGTAGTTTCAATTCTACTTGGAGTTGTGATTGGTCTCGTCTTTGCTCTTTTGAAAATTTCAGGCGTTAAGCCGCTCGGATGGCTCTCTGATATTTATGTTTACTTAATTCGTGGGACTCCCCTTATTGTCCAAATCTTTATTTTATATTTCGGGATGAGCAATATTTTTCTTATTCCAGACTTTTGGGCTGCTTCTATCGCTCTTGCTGTTCATAACGGCGCTTATATCGCAGAAATCTTTCGCGGCTCCATTCAGTCTATTGAAAAAGGACAGGCAGAAGCAGGGCGCTCTCTCGGCATGACAGCAGGGCTTACAATGAGGCGTATTATCCTTCCTCAGGCGTTTAGACGAGCATTGCCGCCGCTTGGGAATCAATTTATTATCGGTTTAAAAGATTCATCACTAGCTGCTTTCATTTCAATGAATGAGCTCTTTAACATTGCGACAACATATGGATCAAACAACTTTGATGAAATGACATACCTTTTAATTGTGGCGATTTACTACTTGATTCTTGTTCTTCTTCTAACTGTTGCTGTTAACTTACTCGAAAGAAAACTACGAACAAGTGATTAAAGGGAGGAGAGCGAAACATGGATGAGAAACGCACGATGATTAAGCTTGAAAATCTGAACAAGTCTTTTGGAGATCTGCACGTATTAAAAGACATTAATATGGTTGTAAAAGAAAGTGATGTCGTTTGCTTAATAGGTGCAAGCGGCTCTGGAAAAAGTACTCTGCTTCGTTGTTTAAACTTTTTAGAAGAAAAAGATAGCGGTCATATTTGGATTGAGGATGAAAAAATTGAACGCTCAACTCATAATATTAATGAAATTAGACAGAGAGTTGGGATGGTTTTTCAGCACTTTAATCTGTTTCCGCATAAAACTGTTTTACAAAACATTACAGAAGCGCCCATTCACGTTCGAAAGATAAATAAAGTGCAGGCAGTGCAAGAAGCAAGAGAGCTTTTACAGAAAGTGGGCTTAGCTGATAAGGAAAATGTGTATCCAAACAAACTGTCAGGTGGGCAAAAACAGCGGGTTGCTATCGCAAGGGCACTCGCCATGAAGCCTGACATTATGCTTTTTGATGAGCCTACTTCAGCACTTGATCCAGAGCTTGTTGGGGAGGTTCTAGCAACAATGAAAGAACTAGCCGCAGAAGGAATGACAATGGTCGTTGTCACGCATGAAATGGGCTTTGCACGTGAAGTTTGTGATTGGGTTATATATATGCATGATGGAAAGATTGTCGAAGTTGGTCATCCGCATGAAATATTTCATGAACCAAAAGAAGAAAGAACAAAAGAATTTTTCAATACAGTGCTTAGATAAGAAAACGCCTCTTTTTAAAGAGGCGTTTTTTCTATGTGAAGGCTTTTCCACTCTTCATGCAGTAAGCTATATACTTCTAAGTCATGATAGTGATCATATAAAAACTCAGCATGACGAGCAGTTCCTTCATGGGTAAAGCCTAGCTTAATCGGAATTCGATTACTTTTTACATTACCTTGGCCACAGCGAATTTCTACTCTTTCTAACCCATTTTCGTGAAAAGTATAATGTAGGAGAGCTTCTACACATTTTGTCATAATACCTTTTCCTTCATAACGCTCAGAAAGCCAGTACCCAATGCTTGTTTGGGAGTTTTGCCATTGAATAGAGTGAAGTCCAATCATGCCGATAATGACGTTGTCATATAAAATAGCAGCTTGCAAGCCTGCTTTTTCTTCATATTGTTTGATCCATATTGGGATTAGTTCACTATACGTACTAAGAGTTGTTGAATCAACCCATGGAAGCCATTTTCTTAAATGTTGCCGTTCCTTTGTTACAAGTGAAAAAAGAGCTTCACTATCGTTTTCTGTTACAAGTCTTAGTGTAATATGATCATTAATCTTATAAGGAAACATGTTCTCATCTCTCTTTGTTAGAATTTTCTTGAAATGAATATTATTTTACACCATTTTTTTGAAGTAAGAAAGAGAAACTTTTTTTCGTTATAATAAAAGAAATGTAATTTCATAAAAATAGATTTTTACAATATATTGAAGTGAGGAGCGAGCATATGAAGAAGACAAACATATCAACTAGTAATTTAGAAAAATGTATTGAACTTTACAGAGAAGTATTTAAACAACCTCCATGGAATGAGAATTGGTCATATGAAGCGGCAAAGGAAAGGCTTACTGATTTATTACATACTCCCCAAATGTTAGGATTCTTATTTGAAGAAGAAGGAGAGGCTGTTGGGCTAGCAGCAGGCAACTTTAAACGAACATATGCAGGCAGAACATTCTATTTAGCTGAGCTTTGTGTGTCTGTAGCGAAAAGTGGTAGAGGTTATGGATCAACTATGCTGCAGTTGTTAGAAGAGGAAGTTGTAAAGAGCGGAGGAAATAAAATTGATTTACACACATCAACAAATGGCAGAGCAAAGAAGTTTTATGAGAAACATGAATATGATGTAAAAAAGGATAGAATCACATTAACAAAGCACCTTTTCCACTTTTAAAGGAGATTTTTTAAAAAAACAGAACTAATAAAATGAGGAGGGAGAAGATGAAAAAGATTTTGTTCGTTTTAGCACTCGCATTTATGGCTGGTTGCAGTAGTGAAACAAGTGGGGAGAATACATCAAATGATGAGATAGAGGAACTTAAAGTAGAGTTAGATGTTCCGTCAACTGTTCAACAAAATGAAGATGTGTTGTATGAAGCAACTGTTACATATGGAGACGAAAAAGTAAAAAAAGCAGATACTGTCGATTTCGAGTTCAAGGAAGTGAACAGTGACAAAGAAGGAGAAATGATAAAAGCGGAGAAAGAGGAGAACGGGGTATATACAATCAAGCACCGTTTTGAAAAAGAGGGGACATATGTTGTGCAAGTACATGTTCTTGCTCATTCTCAGCATGTTATGCCTGAAAAAGAGGTTAAAGTCATAGGAGAGAAATAGGTGAATGATGTGAAAACTTTAGGTAAAGCAGCTTTAACAGCTTTGATGCTTTTCTTCCTCTTCGGTTGTTCAAAGGAAGAAGGCATCTCTTTTTCATTTCAAAATCAGGAAAATCAAACATTTTCGTCCGAAGAGCTAGAAGGAAAAGTATGGATTGCGGACTTTATGTTTACGAACTGTCGCACTGTTTGTTCTCCAATGACGGCCAATATGAAAAAACTCCAAGAGCGAGCTGCGAAACAAGGAATTAACGTCCAATTCATTTCTTTTAGCGTTGATCCGGAAGTTGATACACCTGAAAAGTTAAAAGAATATGTTGCATATCACGGGGGTGATTTCTCAAACTGGAACGTGTTAACGGGATATAAGCAAGAGGAAATTGAGACATTTGCTAAAGAAAACTTTTCAGCTATTGTTAAAAAACCTGAAGAAAGCGATCAAGTTCTTCATTCTACATCTTTTTATCTTGTAGACAAAGAAGGAGAGATAGTAGAAACGTTTGAAGGAGTGAAGAACCCTCCTTACAATGATATTTTAAAAGAAGCCGAAAAAGCGGAGGAAAAGAACTAGTCAATCATCCTTTTTGACGGTATAGTTGTATGGTGAAAGCGAAAGAAAGTAGGGATTAGCATGAAAATTAGAATGGCAAACATTGACTATGAAGGAAGAAAAGTTGGACAAGTATACCTTCATGAAAACAAAAAAGAAGAAACAACTCTTATTGCAATTCCTGATTTGGAATGGTCAACAGTTGTTTCCTATGGAGAAGAGATTGAAGAAATGAAAATGCGTGTGTTCACCTCGTTGAAAGAGCGTACAAATGAAGAAGTTGGTCGTGAAATGACGGCTAAAATAAATTATTGGGTTCGTGAAATGTAGCAAGTGGGTAAATCATTGAGAGAAGGGGGAGAGTGGTTAATAGGCATTTGCCCCGCTTTCACCTCTCTAATTACTTAGATAACGATCTAGTTTCAGAACAATAGAAGTAATGGGTTAACTAGATTAGAATTTAAACAACAAGGTCCTTTAAGAAATGGTTTGTATCAGAACCAGAACGATAGCATGTTTAATACGATATTTCTTCTTTATTAAATGAGGGGACATTAGTGTTTTAAAAGAAATTAATGAATAACGGTAAACGGCATTATAATGCCTTATACTGAGGCTTACTTATAATTTAAAAGAGGAATAATTAAACTGCCCCTTTATTGTTGTCGAACAATAAAGGGGCAGTTTAGTTTGTATAATAGTTTGCTTCAAATATTCAATGTCCTTTGTCAAGGGAGTAAGTTTGACGGATTTTGATATTTGGGTAAGCAATTCCTGCCAGAATGATAACTACACCAATCCATTGGAATAAGGTCACCGTTTCATGCAGAACAATGGTAGACATCGTTACAGCCGTTGGTAGCTCTGAGGCACTTAGAATGGTTCCTAAGCTTCCGCCTACTTTAGGCATACCAATATTAAATAAAATAGGGGGAATGACTGAACCAAAGAATCCGGTGAGAAGACCGTATATCCACAGTCCATTTGTAAGCGAATCGTTTACAAGAAATACAGGCGGCAACAAAACAAATATAGTCAATGCCGCTCCAGTTGTCATAATTGCACTTTTATAAATTGGATGAATAGGTATACTTGTACGTCCACTTAGAAAAATAAAAAGAGCAAATGATAAAGCAGCAAGCAACCCAAAGCTGATGCCGGTAAGTGAAAAAGCAATCTCACTCTTCAAGAAGCCAGAAGCAAGGAGAGAACCGAAAAGGATAATTCCTGTTGCAATTAAGTTTGTGCGAGTGGGTACTTTCTTATCAAAAAGATATTGTAAAATTATACTTATCCATGTGAATTGCAGGAGAAGTATAATGGCAAACGAGGCATTTACATAATTAAGAGTTTGGTTGTAAAAAATCCCAGTTAAGCCCATTGGTATACCACTTAGAATCAAAGTTAGCCACTGTTTACCTTTTAAACGTACTTTTGGCACAAAAATTGAAATGATCCACAACATGATAGATCCAAGTAAATATTGAGATCCTGTTATTTCACTTAGTTTAAATCCTTGACTGTAGCCTATTTTAACAAACGTTGATACGACTCCATAAGAACAGCCACCTAAAAAGACAAGTAATGCATAGCTCCAAATCTTCATTATTAAACCCTCCATACAACAAAATAAAGCCACCCATCTCTAAAAAGAGATGGGTGGCGAAAAGTAAAGCAATATTACATAAAAATCCACCTGCTGTAAATTGATGTTTACAGCTTTTAATTATTCAATAACTTATATTATAAAATTTTCGGGTGTATCCATCAAGCTAAAAATATAACAATGAGTAGGCCTTGTCTAAATAAAGTAGGAAACTGACTTTTTTGTGGTAACACCATTTTTCTTGGTGGAGGAATGATGGGGGTAAGCGTGAGCGGTTACCATATTTTTAGATCTATCCCAAATTATCAGTATAGCCTTTGAACGTTTTACCTTTGCAACTTTGTCGAAAATTGATATAATAGAGAAAAATTCATAAGTATTCTGCACTAGGGGAGCTGGAGAAGCCGGCTGAGAGTAAGACCTTTTGTCTTTGACCCTTCAAACCTGAACTAGTTAAAACTAGCGTAGGGAAGTCGCGTTACGATATTAATTGAAGTGTACAAATCGGCTTTTTAAGTTGTACTCTTTACTTACATAACAAGCTTCTCCTAGTGCTCATAGGAGGAGCTTTTTTTGCGTAAAACAACGAAGCTATCAGCAACAGCCCTTTTAATGGCAATTGGAACGTTAACAAGTCATCTTTTTTACATTCCGCTTGGGTTTGCAAAGATATTTCCGTTACAGCACGTGATTAACGTGCTTTCTGCTGTATTGTTAGGCCCTTTTTACGCTGTTTTATGTGCGTTTGGAACATCGCTTTTACGTAACTTGTTTGGGACAGGTTCAATTCTTGCTTTCCCAGGAAGTATGATTGGGGCCTTTTTAGCAGCGTTTTTGTATCAGAAAACGAAGAACATGGCGCTCACTGCGTTAGGAGAAGTCGTTGGAACAGGGATTATCGGGGCCATAATAGCGTATCCTTTTGCCCTCCTTTTCTTAGGGAAAAATGTCGCTCTCTTTGCTTTTGTTCCATCATTTATTATGAGCTCGTTTGGTGGGGCATTACTTGGCTATATCTTTTTGCGTGTACTTATAAAACGAAATGGAATTGAAAATTTAAGGAGGCTAAATTCATGAAAACATCTTTAACAATCGCAGGCTCGGACAGTTCAGGAGGAGCAGGCATTCAAGCAGATTTAAAAACTTTCTCAGCACTTGGGACGTACGGGATGAGCGTTATTACTGCTGTTACCGCTCAAAATACGAGAGGTGTTCTTTCTGTGCAAGATATTTCGCCAAACATTATTGAAGATCAGCTTGATGCTATTTTTACAGATATTAAAGTTGATAGTGTGAAAATTGGAATGCTCTCAACAGTTGAAACAATTAAAGTAGTTGCTAAAAAACTGAAGGAATACAATGCTCCGTATATTGTATTGGATCCTGTGATGATTTCAAAAAGCGGCTATGACTTGCTTCACCCAGAAGCTGTTGAGGCATTAAAAGAAGAACTATTGCCTCTTGCGTCAGTTGTAACACCGAACGTTCCTGAAGCATGCAAACTTACAGGAGCAGAGATTAAGACAATCGAGGAGATGGAAGATGCGGCACGTCTTTTAATAAAGGAAGGTCCATCAGCCATTTTAATGAAGGGCGGACATTTAGAAGAAGAACCAACAGATGTTCTTTTTAATGGAGAAATGTTCACACATTTTTATGGAAAGAGAATTCAAACAAAAAACACGCATGGCACAGGTTGCACGCTTTCAGCTGCCATCTCAGCGGGATTAGCACGAGGATTAGCCCTTGAAGATGCAGTAAAACAAGCAAAAGAATATATTACAGGCGCTATTAAGAATAGCTTAAACATCGGAAGCGGACATGGCCCAACTCATCATTTTTATGATCTTTACGAAAAAGCGGGCGTCTATAAAGAGGAGAGAGTCTAATGATGAAACAAAAAATTAGTGAGTTGTTAAAGGAAACAAGAGAAAAAAATCCTCTTGTTCATCATATTACAAATGCTGTGACAATTAATGATTGTGCGAATGCAACACTCGCTGCTGGCGGTTCGCCCGTTATGGCAGATGCTATTGAAGAAGTAGAAGAAATGACGTCTATTTCTTCTGCACTTGTTATTAATTTTGGGACAATCAAAAAAGATTCTCTTGTTGCGATGGAAAAAGCAATGAGAAAAGCAAATGAAAAAGACATTCCAGTTGTCTTTGATCCTGTTGGAGTTGGGGCTACAACATATCGTACGAAATCTGTTCAGTGGCTGTTAGAGCAAGTAAAGGTAACCGTTATTAGAGGAAATGTTTCTGAAGTGGCCTCTCTTATTGGAGTAGAAGCTAAAACCTCAGGTGTTGATGCTGGGGAAGTTGGCGAAGATAAAACTACAATTGCTAAAAAAACGGCCAAAAAGTATAACACTGTTGTTGTCATAAGCGGAGAAATTGACGTTATTACAGACGGAGAACGTGTCGTCTACGTAGAGAATGGTCACCAGATGTTAACGCGTGTAAGTGGGACAGGATGTATGACAGCATCTATTATCGGCTGTTTTGTTGGAGCGAGTAGGAGTGTGTTAGAAGGAGCGCTTGCTGGTATTTCGTATATGGGACTTGCTGGAGAAAGAGCCGTAAAGCGTCTTAAAGAAGGAGAAGGGGTTGGCACTTTTAAAATTAATCTTTTTGACGAACTATCAACACTTACGAATACAGTATGGGAAAAAGAGGTAAAAATGTATGAAGCAAAACAACCTATCTTATAAAATGTATCTTGTTACAGATTTGTTTGAGGGAACAGAAGAAGAGCTTTTAGCAAAAGTGGAAAAAGCGCTCGAAGGAGGGGTAACGCTCGTACAGCTTCGTGAAAAGGAAGCGGACGGAAAAAAGTTTTATGAGCGTGCCCTCCGGCTTAAACAGCTTCTTGATCGTTTTCACGTTCCGCTCATTATTAATGACAGGGTAGATATAGCGCTTGCTGTTGGGGCTTTTGGCGTACACGTTGGCCAAGACGATTTGCCACTAAAAGTTGTACGTTCTCTTGTAGGAGATATGATTGTTGGCGTATCTGTTCGAACAGTTCAAGAAGCAAAAAAAGCAGTAGAGGACGGAGCAGATTATATTGGAGTTGGCGCAGTTTTTCCGACAAGCACAAAACTTGATGCAAAAGGAATCACAAAAGAAGAGCTAACTGAAATTACGGGAAGCGTGCGTATTCCAGCTGTTGCAATTGGTGGAATTACAGCTGGAAACATTGAAAAATTAAATGGAACAGGTATTAGAGGAGCTGCTGTTGTGTCAGCTATTTTAAAAAGTCAAGACCCGAAGAAAGCAGCGGAAGAATTAAACGAGAAATTAAATATTCAATAAAAAAGAGAGACACCTGTCTCTCTTTTTTTATGCTTCTACAGGGCTCATTTCACTTGGCCACTGCTGTTTTTGATAAGCCATATCCCAGAATAAATACTCAAGCTCACAGCTTTTGATGAAATGATCTTTCATTTTTTCTTTTTCACGCTCTGAAGCGCCTTCTGCCCACTGATCTAAGAGAGCGCAAAGCTTGTGTGTTACAGAGTCCATTTCTTTTTTGCCATAAAACATAATCCATTCATAGAAAGGATGATCTTCTGTCGGATCGTGTTGCTCAATTAGTTTTTGACCAATTTCTAAGTATGTCCATGGGCATGGAAGAAGAACAGCGATGATTTCTCCAAGCGAGCCTGTTTGAGCAACGGTTGTCATATGGTTAATATAATGATGGGCACCAGGTGCTAGTGGTTTTGCTTGAAGATCTTCATATTTAACTCCTGCAACATCGCAAAAATTGTGATGAGGATGAACTTCACTATGAAGCACAAAATTGATTTGTTCATTAAAAAGTTCCATCTGTTCACGATTTTCACAGCGTGAAATAGCAACGCCATATACGCGACAGAAAGAAGTTAAATATTCGAAATCTTGACAAACGTAGTGAATAAGAGCGTCTTTTGGAACGTTTCCTTCTCCAATTCCTTTCACAAAAGGGTGATTGAAAATTGCTTCATAAACAGGTGCTGCAAGGCGACGAAGTTCTTGACTAAAAGACATCATTTTTCCTCCTTATAGTGGAAGGCCAAAAGGGAAAGGAAATAAAAAACCACTCTTCATAAAAAGAGTGGACAACGAGCGAAAAAACGCTGCTGCCACTTTCCTACGCTGGTATAAACCAGATCAGGTTCAAAGGGATTAAGAAAGCTCTTATCTCAGCCATTACGGCACCCCTAGTGGACTTCCTATGTAATTGCACTTAGTATAACATGATTTTTCCATCTTTGTATATCCCTTATTCGGAAATGTTTGTAAAGCTTCAAATTAGGTTATGAAGGCGAGTATTCTCGCCCATATTAAAAGGGAAAGCAGCATAAAAGGAGGAGAATGACGATGACAAAGCGTAATCAAAAAACAAAGTCTGGTTTACAAAGTGTGAACAAAACAAATAAAATGGAAATTGCACGTGAAATAAATGAAAATCCTAAAAGCACCCATACATCTGTAGAAAAAACAAATCCACGCTAAGAACGAGAGCCAAATGGGCTCTCGTTCTTCCTTTATTTCCAAAACCTCCACCATGATTTGACTTTTTCTTCTTCTTCAGCTGCTGCTGTTTGTCTAAAATTATGAACAAAGTCGTGGAAGAGACGTTCACGTTCTTCGATATCTTGACGATGCATTTGTCTGTCATGCTTTAGTTCATTTACATATGCTGCTCTATCACGTTTAATAGAATCAATTAAATCTTTCATTTCATCTGCTTTCCAGTCTGAACGCTTCGTCATCTCATGAGCAAACGAGCGAAGTTCAAAGCTTGTCGACTTTGAATTTTCTTCTAACTCATGAACCATTTTTTTCATCTCATCCATTGAACTTCCCGATGACTGTTCAATATTTGTAAGCCAATGTTTGAGCTCAGCTTGTCTGTCTAATGCTTCTGCTGAAACTTGTTCAACATATCCCTGCATTTCTTCAGTTGTTTCTTCACTTATTTTTGTTAAGCGGCTTGAAACATGTTTGAGCTCTCGCTGCACTTCTTTCGACGTTTGTTCACCAGATTCAGAGACAACCGCATTAATCGCTTCAATTGCTTCGACTGTCTGCTCATTGTTATGTTGAAGTTGTTCTTTTACTTCAGAAATAATTTCATTTCTCACTTCACCGCGAATTTCATTTCTGACCTCTGTTAAAAGTTCGCGTTTGAATGTATCAAAAGCTTCAAATACATCTTTGTATGTTTGGACTTTTTCAACCAATTCACTTTTCACTTGATTTACAGGCTGAGGAGTAGAGTCTACTGGGCATATTGTAGAACGTTCCTCGTTCTTTTTCTTCTCTTCCTGCTGAAGGCGCTGGCGTTCACGTTCAGCTTTAATACGTTGTTCAACGACTCTTTGCTGCTTTTTTTGATCGATAGAAGAAGGAGGCGGCGCTTGTTTTTTTTCATTGTTATTTTCATTAAGAGAACTGTTATGTTTAGCAAAGGATAAGACATTAGACTGCTCAGTACTATTTTGTGAGGATTCTGGTTTCTGCTTCGCCTTTTTAAGAAACAGCTTAATTTCTTCTTTTTTTGTTTTCTTTCCGTACATATCTTTTAACGTTCTCAGCATTTGGAGCTCTTCTTCTGTATAAATGCGTGCACCTTGTTTTGTGCGAGGAATGTAAAAAAATCCATCGAGTTCTTTTTCCCATTGTTTAATAATTCTTGGCGGAACATTGACCTTTTTAGCAGCTTCTTTCGTCGTATACGTTTGCATTTTACTCACTCCTCCTCAAGCGGGTTACGTCAGTTTTTATTAAAAAATCCATTATTGGTATCGTTATGTTTTCATATTGTCTTTTTATACTAATACACTATTCCTTCAATTAAGCCTCATTTTCCTGCTGAAAGACAAAGGTTGTCAAAACTAGTGTTTGTTTGCTACAACTAAAATAAAAAGAAGAGAAATTTCGACTTATAGTGTCACCCTTTTTATTTTGATTTTCTTCTGATAAAAAGAGAATACTGATATAAAATGGAGAAAGAGGAGGATGACATGTATAGTTTTCAATCGCTAGACAAAGAACAGTTTCCATTTCCAACTTTGTATCGGCAAAAGGAAGAATATCATCAAATTACGGACTATCTTCAGTTTTATAAGCTAGATGTGTCAAACCTTCAGTATGAGTTCGGCTTTTTTGACCATCGTTCACATTCTTTCTTCATGCAGCGTTTTCGTCCCGAAAATAAGCGTGGAACAATTGTAGTTCTTCACGGTTATTATGATCATAGCGCAACATTAAAGCATGCGATCCGCTATTTTACAAATATGAAATATGAAGTTATATGCTATGATTTACAAGGTCATGGTCTCTCTACAGGAGAGAAAGCGACGATTAAAGAGTTTTCTCAATATAGAGAAGCATTCTCACATTTTATTCATACATATTGTCAAAAAGAATTTCCTCCATTTGTTGTGGCACACAGCACAGGGGCGGGGGTTGTTGTTGACTATCTTTTAAAAGATAGTCATGCATGCCCATTTAGGCATGTATTCTTTCTTGCTCCTCTTGTCCGGATGAAAGGTTGGCAGCTGGCAGCTTTATCTATTCCGCTTCTTTTTCCATATGTGAAAAGCTTCAAACGGATATTTCGGCACAATTCAAGCGATAAAGCATACCTTCAAGAGGTGCAAAGGGATCCGCTTCAGTTTACAAGACTTCCGTTAGAATGGATAAAAGCTGTACAAGCATGGACGCGGACGCTTGACAACACGCGTGCTTCTACCCAAGAAGTTACTTTTATTCAAGGAAATAAAGATAAAACCGTTTTACATCGTTATAACTTGCCATTTCTACAAAAAAAATTTCCACACTCCTCATGCATTATAGTAGATGGCGGAGATCATCAGCTGTTAAATGAAAAAGAAATATTTCGTAATATCGTGTTACAAAAAATAGAGAAAGTGGTACAAACTAAAGAGAAAGAATAAAATTGCAAGAGGATGAAAAAAGATGAAGGAAACAATTGGAGCCTTTCATTTTGAAGAAGATGAGTTTATTACAATTGCTCTTGCTCATTACCATCGCTTCAAAGAGTCAGCTCACTATGATCAAAAATATAAGTGGTATGTATTAAAAGAGTTAAACGAATTTATGGAAAGAAGTGTTATAACAAAAGAAACGGTTGGGGAAATCGTTCATGATCTTAAAAAGGAAAATACATCAAGCGGGTACTTTGTTTATTGGCGTAGCTTACTCGAATTTGAACGGTTCTCTATCACTCATGAAGAACAATGTACAGATGTACTTAGAACGCTTTATGACGATGAGAAGCCTCTTAAAGAAAGACTTAATGAGGCGACTCGTCAAAGTCACTCATGTGGCTATTCATTAGGAGCTCCGCTTCTTGGTTATTTGCTTGCAGCATTTGATTATACATCGTACCCTATGTACAAAAAAGAAGTGCTTGAAACATTTAAAAATATGATCGGAGCACATGAGAAATTAGGGCGTGCTGCTGATAATTATAGTCAGTATGTGGAACTGTGCAAGTATCTTTTACCATTTGTAGCTCGTGAAGTAAAAAATGCAACAATGCTTGATGTGCAAGATTTCCTTTATTGTATAACAAGATATAGAGAGCTTTTTGTTCCTGTTATTATTCATTATTTAAAGCATCTTAGTGAAAAACCTTACGAAGAGGCAGAAGATGCACGAGTTTGTACTCTTTTGAAAATGGTTCACGGAGCAATTTGTGAAATACCAGAGTTATCGCCTCTTTGTATTCAAAAGGCTCGGGAGCTTACAACATTTAAAAATGATTCCTATCCTTCTCTTGTTATTTATACAAAAGAACAAGAAGGTCATGTAAAACTTTTTTTAGAAATTGAAAAAGATGAAATTCGCTATGGCATTATGGACGAGTATGAGAAAGACATGGACGTTATTCATCGAATTGAAGACTTTTCGTTCTCACGTCTTCGACAGAAATATGAAACAGCTTATGAACGACTCATTCGCCTTAATAGGCAAACAGTGCGGGAAGAAAGAGCTTCATATGGGAAAAGGGAAGAAAATGAGCGTCAGCCTGTTTCCTTTGAACATAAAGTACAGTTTCCCTCCCTTTATTTTGAAGATGAAGAACGCTTGAAAAGGCAAATTCAATCCGCATTGAAAAACGGAAAACATTTAATTTTCGCAGGACCTCCTGGTACAGGAAAATCAAAGCTTGCGAGTGAAGTTTGTAAAAGCTATGGAGTTCAGTCTGTATTTACAACAGCCTCCTCTGATTGGTCAACGTTCGAAACCATTGGAGGATACCATCCAACAAGAGAAGGGACATTAACTTTTCATCCAGGTCTTTTTTTGCAATGTTTTAAAGATGACAGAACGAAAAAAGAGCAAAATAAGTGGCTTATTGTTGATGAAATGAACCGAGCAGACCTTGATCAAGCATTTGGTGCGCTTCTTTCAGTTTTAGCAGGTGATCGTGTTTCTTTAGGATTTAAAGCGGAGAATGGAAAAAACGTAACGATTTGCCCGCAAGAAGAAGGAAGAGATGCTGTTCATGAATATAGCGTTCCTTCCTCATGGAGACTTATTGGCACAATGAATACAAGAGATAAAGCAACTTTATTTCAAATGAGCTATGCTTTTATGAGAAGATTTGCCTTTATCTCTATTCATCCTCCAAGTGAGATTACTGAGAAAGTTTTGCTTCGGTATATGAATAAATGGGGAATTGAAAACTATCCATTTATTACAGAACTTACAAAACTTTGGCATGTTATAAATCGATATGAACAAGTAGGGCCTGCTCTCATTCAGGATGTGGCTCTCTTTACGAAAGATGAAGGAGATTTTACATCTGCCTTTCAGCTGTTTTTATGGCCTCAAATTCGCTTGTTTGAACAAGAAAGAGAGTTCATGAATGAAATTTGTTCCCTAACCTTTATTGACGAAGAAACAATAAGAAGGGAGTGGAGAGATGAACAATAAAGAATGGCTGAAAGAGATGAGCGATATGCTTCTTATTTTTCTAAAAGGAAATCGATTCTCTCTTTCGTCTTTTTTTGAAAAAGCATCTTTTCACATTGATTCAGTTGAAGAGCTTGCAATGATTCATTTTCTCCTTCAAAACGAAACAGCCGTTTTCTTGGAAGAGCTAGCGAAAACAAGAGAGCTTTTTCCTTCTTCAACAAATATTCATAAAAAGCAAAGTGGGAAAATGGCAGGACATATTCAGTGGAAAAAGACGATTGAAGCTCGAAGCAGAGAGGGATTCACAAATCGGGCGACATATGTCAGCGGCTCGAAAAACCGAACATTTGAGACAAAGGAAAATAAAGTTTTAAAAGCTTGTCTTAATATGTTACGCTCATTAGTGCAGAAGTACGGTGAAAAAACGGAACTTTTATCATCTGTGAGAGACTATGAACAAAAAATAAACAACTATCTTGCATTTTCACTATTAACAAGCATAAGTTGTGAGAAAATAACAAATGAAGAGATTAAAGATGTCACAACATCGAAAGTAAGCTTGTACCGCCAAGCAGCTCTTCTTTTGTTACAGTACAATCGTTTGAATGCTAAAAAAGTGAATGAAGAAGATCTTTTGCATCTTTTTCAACGTACATTTTGGCAACCAGAGCAAATGGATGTGTTGTTTGAACTTTACTGGGCATTAAAACTCGTCAAAGAAAATACAAAGGAAGCTACACTTCACCTTTTATATGAAGGAGAAAACTTAGTTGCAAGCTGGGAAGACATGAGCTATACGTATAAACTTTATCATAACTCTAAAGGTTCCGCTCTTTCCTTCAGTGTGAAAATGGAGGAAGTTGATGAAAGCGATCATCCGTATTTAGCACGAAAAGTTCTGTCTCAAAAAGAAGCAAATCGGTTAGGAAATCAGCTTTTTACCACAAAGGCGAGAGAGCATATGTTTTGGCAGGGACGTCCAGATCTTGTTGTTGAAATGAGAGAGAAAGGACGCAATGAGCTGTATAAAGCGGTTGTAGGTGAAGTCAAGTTTACGGACTCTGAAACATACGCAAGAGAAGGTCTTCGGGAGCTTTGTGACTATCTATATTTTGCTAAGATAAACAACTCATATGCAAAAGCAGAAATGATTGAAGGGCGGTTGTTTTTAAGAGACGCACCTTTTTCAAATGTTGAAGAAGGCCAAATTTCAGCATACAGTCTTTCTTCTTCATCAAAATTAACGATTACACCTTAAAAATATAAATAGAAACGGCAAATTTAGTGTATAATAATGTCAGGTTTTAAGATCGGATTCTACCACAATATTTACAAAGGAAGAAACATAGCTTGTCAAAGAGTCAAATTTTCGTTATATTATTCACTAGAATTATGTTCTAAATGAAAATAACAAATAGTGCAAACAAACAGTTGAAAATGATCTTTATTGATTGTTAATGCTTTGCAATTTTGAAATGAAAAGGAGTCGCTAACTATATGGAAAACACGCCAAAAGCTCAACCGACGGCAGACGTTGGTGACATGATTCAAGTTAATAAAGGAATGTACAAAGGATTCAAAGGAAAAGTTATGACAGTGCGCGAAAGCTCTGTTATTGTGGAAATGGGCGTTGACTCAGATTCTGGTGAGCCTGTTCGTACAGTAATCAATCATCGTAACTATAAAAAAGTAAAAGCTTAAAAACGAAAGGGACGCTTACAGGCGTCCCTTTCATCATTTTTCTTTTAAGAGAAAAAGCTTTCTAGTACAATAAAAGTAGTGAAAAAAAGCGTGGAAGAAAGGAACGAAACAACAATGAACATACCAAAAGAAATTGAAAATCTTATTGAAGAAAGACAACAAGGAGCATATCAAGACGATGAGCGTCTTATTGGAAAGGGCGGTTATATGGCTGAAGATGAAGCTATCATAACAGATGCTCTTATTGCGCTTTCATTAGGGAAAAACGTACTTTTAAAAGGACCAACAGGGTCAGGGAAAACGAAGCTAGCTGAAACACTGTCAGCTTACTTCAAACAGCCAATGCATAGTGTGAACTGTTCAGTTGACCTTGATGCCGAAGCGTTACTTGGATTTAAAACGATTCATACAAGCGGAGGAGAAACAAACATTGATTTTGTTCCAGGACCTGTTATTCAAGCTATGACAAAGGGTCATCTTCTATACATTGACGAAATCAACATGGCAAAGCCCGAAACATTGCCAATCTTAAACGGAGTACTTGACTATCGTAAAATGATTACAAATCCGTTTACAGGTGAAGTTGTACGTGGTGAGCAAACGTTTGGCGTTATCGCCGCAATCAATGAAGGATATGTTGGGACAGTACCTTTGAATGAAGCACTTAAAAACCGTTTCGTTATTATTGATGTTCCATATATTAAAGGAGAAAGCTTAAAAGCGGTTCTTTCTTCACAATCTCGCCTTAATGACGAGAAAATGATTGATAAGTTTGTAAGACTTTCAACAGATTTAATTACACAAGTAGAAAACGGACAAGTTTCAGAAGAAGCAGCCTCAATTAGAGCACTTATTGATACGTGTGATCTTGCTCTTTATATGCCGCCGCTTCGAGCAATTGAGCGTGGTATTGTTCAAAAACTAGAAGATGAGCGTGAAAAGGCTGCTGTCCAAAATATTGCTGAAACTCTTTTTGAGTAAGGTGTTGTTTCATGAAGTTTATTAAATTCAATGATAGTCAAATTGATTCTTTTCTATTTATGGAGCTCGAAGACTTAGCTCGAACGCTGACAAAAGATGAAGAAATGGAGATTGAGTATCGCGTTTCTTCCTACTATGATCCATACTTAAAAAAAATGTATCTTAGCCATTTCTGGGGGCAGCGTCCACATGAGGAAACAGTAGCTGGCTTAAAAAGCGACGTGTTTTTGCGAAGCACGGAAATTACCCATGGTGATTACGGGGCCATTGCCCGCTATATAAAGCATATTCGTCGTTCTCCAATTCAAAGTTTCGCTCGCCAATTATTTATGGTATTTGAAAATCTTCGTCTTGAAGAAGATTGCAAAAAAGACCGACCAGGTACGAAGAAAGTATTTTTAAAGCGACGAGAAATGTACAAGACATACTTTAGCACCCAGCTTCGTTTTAATGTGGAGCGTAATATTCACACTGACGCGCTTTTTTGTGCTTTATACGTGCTAGCAACACTAGATAATCCCTTTGAAGAACTTCCGTCTATTCAACCTGACATTGACCGAGTGATTCCATTTTTACGCGAGCAAATTATGCGCACCTTTGAAGCTAAGACAACGCGTGAGGTAACGCGTATTTGTGAAGAAATAAGCGATGTCCTAGAAGAAGTGCTTGAAAAAGATATGTTAAACACATATTTTCTTCTTCCAGATTTTAATTATGAAGAGCTTGAGCAAGGATTAACGTTTGATGATTTAAAAAGAGAATCTAAGCTTAAGAATGATGATGTGATTAAAGGTGAGAAGTCAGGGGAAGAAGACGTTCACGAAGATAAATTGCCAACATGGCATCAAGAAACAAGTAAAGCAACGGAAAGTTTCCTTCAGTTTGATTTAGAGCAAGGCTCAAAAACAGATTTAGGCGGAGATGATGCTGTTCGTGAAGGAGAAGACGGAGATCAAGCGCTAGGTGTTGTTCAAGGGCAATCTAAAAAAGCAAAGCGAAACGATTATTCAAAGCTCGAAGCGCTTGAAACAAGAAAAGAAGAACCACAAGAAGGCGGAGATGAGTCGTTTGGAAAAGACAATCGCTATGCGAAAGCATTAGTAAAAGAAAAAACGCGCCCAACATCAGAGGAGCGTTCACAGTACAGTGCAAATGTAAAAGAAATTGCACCATATCAAAAGCGATTAAAACAAATGATTTCAAAAACGCTTGAGCATAAGCGGATTTTACCTCGCACTGATCTGCACTTCGGGCGTTTAAATCAAAAAAACTTGCTTCGTCTTGCAACAGACGACAATCCGCGGCTTTTTCATAAAAAGAACAGTCCATCTCATGAAATTGATGCTGTATTTTCGCTTCTTGTCGATTGTTCAGCCTCCATGTTCGACAAAATGGAGCAAACAAAGCTTGGCATTACTCTTTTTCATGAAGCATTAAAATCTGTACACGTACCACATGAAATTGTCGGCTTTTGGGAAGATACAAACGATGCAACAGAAACATATCAGCCAAACTACTTTCAACATGTTATTGATTTCTCTTCGTCGTATAAGAAAGAAAGCGGATCTGAAATTATGCAGCTTGAACCAATGGAAGATAACCGAGACGGCTTTGCAATTCGTCACGCTTCTCAAAGTTTAATGAAGCGCAGTGAAAAACAAAAGTTTCTGCTTGTTTTTTCAGATGGAGAGCCTGCTGCAATGGGATATGAGCAAAACGGAGTTGTTGATACACATGAAGCTGTTTTACTCGCACGTAAACAGGGAATTGAAGTAATCAACGTCTTTTTATCAAATGAACCAATTGATGAAGGACAGCAAACTACAATTCGCAATATTTACGGGAAATACAGCATTTTAGTTGAAGACGTTGCAGAACTTCCGAACGTTCTGTTTCCACTTCTAAAACGACTTCTTCATAAGAGTATTCAAACAGGATAACTCTTTTAGAGCTTCTTATTCCTATAAGGGTAAGAAGCTCTTTTTCTCTTAAAAACAGAGTTTGGAGTTGAGGCTATGCAATCCATTTTTGTGAACGTTAAGCAAGGAAGAGGCACATCATATGAACTTGGCCACATGCTTGGCAAATGGCATAAGGGAACCATTTTGTATGAGTCGCATAAAAGACGAAGAAAGAAGTCATTAAGAAGCTACCCTATCCAAATAAAAGAAGCGCGTAAGAGGGTAGAAGAGTTTGCCCCACACATATGGGAAGAGCTTGAAGGTATTTCAGATGGAATGGATTGGACATTAGAAGACGTTGTGCATGAGTATAGCGGCTACCAAGGAGAATGGAAAAAGTCAGGCTGCTCTGCTCTTATGGCGGAAGGCTTTTATGCTCGAAACTATGATTACCATCCTAAAACATATGATGGTCGCTTTTTACTTTGGCAACCGAGCGAAGCATATGCAAGTATCGGATTTGCTCAAAGGTTGATTGGACGTATGGACGGAATGAATGAAAAGGGCCTTTCAATTGGGTATCATTTCGTCCATCGGAAGAAAGCAGGAGACGGGTTTATTTGCTGCTCTATAGCGCGCTTTATTCTTGATACATGTCAAACAACAGAAGAAGCAGTAGAATTATTAAGAAATATTCCACACCGCCACTCGTTTAATTATACGATGAACGATAAAAATGACCGTGCCGCAATTGTTGAAGCATCTCCGCGCGGAGTTAACGTTTCATATGGAAGAAGTCTTGCATGCTCCAATCATTTTAGATCCCGGGAACTTCAAGATGAAAACCGCCGTCACCTTGTTGAATCAAAAGAAAGACTAGAAAAACTTGAAGAAGCATTAGAAAATCCACTAACACCGTATAGAGCATTTGAGCTCTTTAATCATACAGATTATCCTTTTTTTAAGCGTGACTACAGAAACTGGGCAGGAACGATTCATTCTTCTGTTTATGCTCCAAAAACAGGGCGAGTATATATTGGAGTTGGAGAAAATCGCCGTCCCGTTGTTTTTTCTTTTTATAATTGGATAAAAGGACAAAAAAATGTGATTACAAAAATTAAGGGAGAAGTAGATACGAATTTAGACTTTCCTCATTTGAGCATCTTATAACATCTCTTTTTCAAGAGGTGTTTTTTTATTGATAGGAAATCCCTATCAATGAGGGATCAATTATCTAATATTCTTTAACATATAAGAGTGATAATTTATAAAAAAGAACGAAAAAGGAGGACGTAACATGAAAGAAGCTCTTGGTACAAAAAATCAGTGGAACCCAGAATACTATGATCAAACCGCGTCATTTGTCGCTAAATATGGAGAAGATGTGCTCCTGTTACTTCGTGCAAAAGAGGGTGAATGTATCTTAGATTTGGGCTGTGGAACAGGAAGTCATGCTCATCAGATTGCATTACTAGGGGCAAGTGTTATAGGAATTGATGCTTCACAAAACATGATTAGAAAAGCTAAAGAATCCTATCCTCACCTTGAGTTTAGAATCGGAAGCGGAGAAGATTTTCAGCTTGAAAGAAAAGTAGACGCTGTTTTTTCAAACGCTGCTCTACACTGGATGAAGAGGCCTGAACGAGTTATATCTTCCGTAAATCACTGTTTAAAAAGCGGAGGTCGGTTTGTTGGGGAAATGGGATGTAGGGGGAATGTAGATTCTATTATTCAAGCTTTGTATCAAGCTTTAGAAGAGTATGGAATAGAAAAAAAAGATATATACAATCCATGGTATTTCCCGAGTGTTGGCGAATATACGACTCTTCTTGAACAGGGAGGATTTGAAGTATGTTACGTTTCCTCTTTCGTTCGACCAACAGAACTTGCTAAAGAAAATGAAGGCATCAAGGGATGGATTGCTAACTTTGCGGGGGATTTTCTTACACATATAGACCAAAGTATTCAAGGAGAAGTTGTAAAAAGAGTAGAGAGCATTGCAAAGGAACACTTGTATAAAAATGAAAAGTGGGTTGCTGATTACAAACGCTTGCGATTCTTAGCAATAAAAAATAAAGAGCAAAAAACCTTATGATAAAATTGTCATAAGGTTTTTTTATGAAAAGGAAGTGCATAATGATGGATATGAAGTGGGTAGAAACGTTTCTTGTTGCAGCAAAGCATGAAAATTTTAGAAAGACCTCTGAGCTTCTTTTTCTTTCTCAGCCAACTGTTACAGCACATATTAAGCATTTAGAACGAGAGCTTGGCATTTCTTTTTTTAAACGCTCTGGACGCCACGTTTATTTAACAGAAGCAGGACGGAGATTTGTTCCACATGCTGAAAAATTGGTGGAAAGCTACTATGATGAGGTGCAAACTTTAGAAAGCTTTAAGCAAGGATTTCAGCGTAAAATAACAGTTGCCGTTGCTCCTTATATTGCTTCAGCTATTTTGCCAAGATTTCTTAGCTCTTTTTTACATAGATATCCTAAAATCGAAGTTATGATAAATGTTGTAAAGTCTATGGAAATTAGCAGTGAGCTTGAAAGCGGAAGAGCAGACGGGGGTTTATCAAGGATGCCTGTTTCACACGCAATATGTAAAAGTATTTTACAAGATTCCGTTATTCTCGCAGTTCCTCCTTCTAGTAAAAATGAATCCCTTTTTTTCTCTTTTTCATCAGCACCAGTTATTGATTAACAATCATCCATTCTATTGGGAAGAAATTTTGCCGTCTATTCAGCAGACATATAAGGGCGTGAAAACGATGGTTGTTAACCAAGTAGAAATTACAAAACGGTTTATTAAGGAAGGATTAGGCATGTCTTTTCTTCCTTTTTCCGTTGTGGAAGGGGAAGTGAAGAAAGGGAAAATAGATGCTGTGCCTTTTTCTACCTTTCCTCTTCCGGCGTCAAATCTTTATGTTGCATGAAAAAGAGAAACAGAGGACGTGCCTACTTTTATCGATACTCTTCAGAAATTTATTGAGGACATTGATTAATTTCATAAAGTTTTATGGGCTGTTCCTTGGAGCATAAAAGTTCTTGTCAAGTCCGTTTACAATACGCTCGCTATTCTTAATGAGGAAACCATATAATATAGAAACTTACTTTACATGTAGAAATCTGATAGTATCTAGGGATTTCAAAGGAGAGATGGCAGTGAGACGATTGCTAATCAAAAACGCTCAAATTATTACAATGAACAAACAAGACGATATTTTTCACGGAGATGTTTTAATTGAGGGAGAACGAATTAAAGAAATCGGGACGAACTTACAGCCGGATACTGTGGACGCTGAAATAGACGCGCGTCATCAAATTCTTCTTCCGGGGTTTATTCATACGCACATTCACCTTTGTCAAACGCTTTTTAGAGGACAGGGAGATGATTGGGAGCTTATGGACTGGTTAAAGAAACGCATTTGGCCCCTTGAAGCGGCTCATGATGAAGAATCCATTTATTATTCAGCGATGCTTGGCATTGGAGAATTGATAAAAGGTGGAACAACGTCTATCGTAGACATGGAAACGGTACATCACACAGATTTTGCTTTTCAAGCGATTCAAAAAAGCGGCATTCGGGCACTTGCGGGGAAAGTGATGATGGATCATGGTGAAGAAGTGCCGAAGCTCCTTAGAGAAACAACGAGCGCATCCTTGCAAGAAAGCATGCACCTTTACGAGAAATGGCATGGCAAAGACGGGCGCATTCAATATGCTTTTTCACCTCGTTTTGTTGTCTCATGCTCAGAGGAACTGTTGAAAGAGGTTGCTCTTTTATCTGAAAAATATCAAGTTTGTGTACATACCCACGCTTCGGAAAATAAAGATGAAATCGAAATTGTAGAGCAAGAGCGAGGCATGCGTAATGTCGTGTATTTAGATCATCTCGGCCTTGCCAATGAGCGGCTTATTTTAGCACATTGCGTCTGGTTAGATGAGGAGGAGAAAAAAATTATTAGAGACCGAAAAGTAAAGGTAAGCCACTGTCCGGGCTCGAACTTAAAGCTTGCTTCAGGAATTGCCGAAGTTCCTCATATGCTAAAGAGTGATATGTATGTTAGTTTAGGCGCGGACGGAGCTCCGTGCAACAACAATCTTGATATGTTTCAAGAAATGAAGCTTGCCGCTCTTATCCAAAAACCCATCCATGGCCCCACTTCAATGAAAGCAAAACAAGTATTACAAATGGCCACGATTGGGGGAGCTAAAGCGCTCGGCTTAGAACACGAGATTGGAAGTATTGAAGTTGGAAAAAAGGCGGATTTAATTTTGGTTGATCTTCACAAACTTCATGCTTTTCCCTCCTATGATATTGACCCTATTTCCCGCATTGTTTATTCCGCTTATAGCTCAGACGTAGAAACGGTCATCATTAATGGGGAAATTGTAATGGAAAATCGACGTTTAAAAACCATGGATGAGGATATTATTTTAAAAGAGGCAAACAAATCAAGCAAAAGGTTAATTGGAAAGTTGCCTACAATTGCTTATTGAACTATGAAAAAAAAGAATGGCTTCCATTAAAATAATTGATTTTTCTGTTGTTTTTTTTTTACGTGTTTTGGGGAAAACCTTGATAAATCAAGGTTTTCTTCTTCACAAGAAAATCAATTAAGGAAGAGAAAACGGTAAAAAGAGGTAAGAACGAGCGAAATAGTGCTTATTTTCACAAAAAAGCGAAAAAAACGAAGAAATCGCTTTCTTTTTTGAAAAAACCGCTAGAATGCTTGTTTTTTCGCGCCTATTTATGTTTTGAGGAATTGTGACAAAAATGTTACTATGAGTTTAACATCCCAAGTAAAAACTTTCCGGGTTGTTACAATGATTTGTATAGGCTTTCAATACAGTATAATAAGCATTTTATAAAAAAGTAAGAGGCTAAATGAAAGAGGGGTTGGGGAGAAATCATGGAGAGAAAAAACACAGGAAACGAAGCTCCTTGGCATAGTTTTTTTGGACCTAACTTAGGATATGTCATGGAATGGTATGATCAGTATCAAGAAGATCCTGAATCAATTGACCCTGAAGTCAAAGCGTTTTTTGATGAGTGGGGAACACCGCCTTCTCTAAACAAAAGCAGCAGTCAAAATGAAGGGGCAGGAGTCGATTATACGGATCCTGCACAAATTGAAAAGATTGCAACAGCTGTGAAGCTGGCAACTTATGTGCGTACTTACGGTCATCTCTATGCATCTATTTTTCCGCTTGAAAAAAATAAAACTGAGATGGCGCTGCTGAAGCTTGAAAATTTTGATTTGACGGAAGAAGATGTGAAGCGCATTCCGCCTCATGTTCTCTGTCCAAACGCACCAGATCATATCAAACAAAAGGATGGTTTGGCTGCTTATCACTATTTAATTGAAGTATACACGAAAAAAATTGCTTTTGAGTACCAGCACGTACATAACCGAGAGGAGAATGCTTGGTTAAAAGAGATGATTGAATCGGGTAAAATATATCGTTCGCTTTCTGCTGATAAGAAAAAATCTGTTTTAAAACGATTAACGCAAGTAGAAGGGTTTGAGCAGTTTTTACATCGTTCTTTCGTAGGCCAAAAGCGCTTCTCTGTTGAAGGAGTTGACATGCTTGTTCCGCTTCTAGATGAAGTTGTGGAACACGCTGTTCACAATTTAACAAAGTCTATTAATATTGGAATGGCGCACAGAGGACGTCTTAATGTACTTGCTCACGTGCTTGGAAAACCGTATGAACTCATTTTCTCGGAATTTCAGCATGCGCCAAATAAAGAGGTTGTTCCATCTGAAGGTTCAATTGGAATCAGCTACGGATGGAGTGGTGACGTAAAATATCACCTTGGTGCTGACAAACACATTAGTGAACAAGATCAGTCATTTAAAACCCGCTTAACATTAGCAAACAACCCAAGTCATTTAGAATACGTAAACCCTGTTGTTGAAGGTTACACAAGAGCTGTGCAAGATGATCGTACAGGAGCGGGATATCCTTCTGTTGATTCCACAGCCTCACTTGCTGTTTTAATTCACGGTGATGCAGCGTTCCCAGGGGAAGGAATTGTTGCAGAAACGCTAAACTTGAGCGGCTTAAACGGATATCATACAGGTGGAACGATTCACGTTATTGCGAATAACAAAATTGGTTTTACAACAGAGAGCGTTGATTCTCGCTCAACTAAATATGCAAGTGATTTAGCAAAAGGATTTGAAATGCCGATTATTCACGTTAATGCAGATGATCCAGAAGCATGTTTAGCAGCGGCTTATCTTGCATTTGAATACCGTAGAAAATTTAAAAAAGATTTTATCATTGATCTTATTGGATATCGTCGCTTTGGTCACAATGAGATGGATGAACCATCTGCAACACAGCCTAAAACATATGAGCTTGTACGCGCTCACAAAACGGTGAAGAATTTATATGCAGAGCAGCTTCAAAAAGAAGGCGTTGTAACTGAGGAAGATGTGAAAGCAATTGATAAAAAAATTGAAGAGCGTCTTCAAGAGGCATTCAGCAAAACGCCTGATAAAAAATCGTTCCAGCCACAGGAAGTGCCTGAAATGCCTGAGCGTCAGCTTCCGCCAATCGAGACTGCTGTTGATGGAGAACAACTCCTTGCTCTTAACGATCAGCTTGTGAAATGGCCAGAAGGATTTAGCGTATTTAAAAAGCTGCAAAAAATCCTTGAAAAGCGTGCAACTAATTTAAAAGACCATGGAAAAGTAGATTGGTCACTAGGAGAAGCACTTGCGTTTGCCACAATCTTAAAAGACGGCACACCAATCCGTTTAACAGGGCAAGATTCAGAACGTGGTACGTTTGCACATCGTCATATTGTTTTACATGATGAGAAAACAGGAGATGTTTACTCACCGCTTCATACGTTAGAAGATGTGAACGTTTCATTTGCAGTTCATAATAGCCCGTTAACAGAAGCAGCTGTTGTCGGATTTGAATATGGATACAATGTGTTTGCTCCTGAAACACTTGTTATTTGGGAAGCACAGTTCGGTGATTTCGCGAACGCAGCACAAGTTATCTTCGATCAGTTTATCACAGCAGGTCAAGCGAAATGGGGACAAAAATCAGGTCTTGTTATGCTTCTTCCACACGGATATGAGGGTCAAGGTCCTGAACACTCAAGCGCACGCTTAGAACGTTTCCTACAGCTTGCAGCTGAAAATAACTGGGATATTGCGAACGTAACAACTGCTTCACAGTATTATCATATCTTGCGTCGCCAAGCGGCTCTATTGAAACATGATGACATTCGTCCTCTCGTAATTATGACGCCGAAAAGCTTGCTTCGTAATGCTCATAGCGTATCTTATCTTGATGACTTGAGCAAAGGTGAATTTAAACAAATCTTACAAGAAGAAACAACAGGAAAACAAAAAGAAAAAGTAGAGCGTATTATTATGTGTAGTGGTAAAGTAGCTATTGATTTACGCGATACAGTTCAAAAACAGGAAGAAGAAATTGATTCTGTTCATATTTTAAGAGTTGAAGAGCTTTATCCATTCCCGCTTGCACAGGCACGCGAGATTCTAGCACAATATCCGAATTTAAAAGAGCTTGTATGGGTACAGGAAGAACCGAAAAATATGGGACCGTGGTCATATGCATATCCTCGTCTTCAGGAAATTGTTCCAGAAGGTGTTGAGATTGGCTATGTTGGGCGTCGTCGCCGTTCAAGTCCTTCTGAAGGGGATCCAACTGTTCATAAGAAAGAACAAGAGCGTATCGTAAACGAAGCACTAAAACTAACTAATCATGTATTAAGACGTTAGAAAGGGGCCAGGACAATGGGAGAGATCAAAGTACCAGAATTAGCAGAATCAATTACAGAGGGAACAATTTCAGAGTGGCTGAAAAAAGTAGGCGACAAAATTGAGCGCGGGGAATATATTGCAGAGCTTGAAACAGATAAAGTAAATGTTGAAATCACGGCTGAGGAATCTGGTGTTATTACAGAATTTCTGAAAGAGCCTGGTGATACTGTTCACGTTGGTGAAGTGATTGCTCGCTTAGATGAAAGTGGAGAAGGCGGCGGCGAAAGTGCATCTTCTTCTGCACCAGAAGCGAAAGAAGAAGCATCACAGGAAAAAGCACCAGAGGCTGAAGCGCCAAAAGAAAGCACAACAGCTGTAGCAACGAAGGAAGTACCAAAAGAAGAAGCAAAATCGACAAGCCGTACGATTGCTTCACCAGCAGCACGTAAACTTGCTCGCGAGCGTGGTATTAAACTTGATGATGTGAAAACAACAGATCCAATGGGGCGCGTTCGCAAACATGATATTGAGTCACATGAGAATAAACCAGCAGCTAAAGGGCAAAGTGCACCTCAGCCACAAAAACAAGTACAGCCACAAGATCCACAAAAACCGGAAGAACGCATAAAAATGACGCGTCGACGTCAAACAATTGCTAATCGTCTTGTAGAGGTTCAGCAAACAGCAGCAATGCTCACAACGTTTAATGAAATTGATATGACAGCTGTTATGGCTCTGCGCAAGCGTCGTAAAGATAATTTCTTTGAACAGCACGATGTTCGTCTTGGATTCATGTCTTTCTTTACAAAAGCAGTTGTGGCTGCTTTAAGAAAGTTCCCGCTCTTAAACGCTGAAATTCAAGGAAATGAGCTTGTTCTGAAAAAGTATTACGATATTGGAGTTGCGGTATCAACTGATGATGGTCTTGTTGTTCCAGTTGTACGTGATGCAGATCGTAAAACATTCTCTGATATTGAAGGAGATATTTTAGATAAAGCGAAAAAAGCGCGTGACAATAAATTAACGTTAAAAGATTTACAAGGTGGAACATTTACAATTACAAATGGAGGAGTCTTTGGTTCTCTTCTTTCAACTCCAATTTTAAATGGACCACAAGTGGGAATTCTCGGTATGCATAAAATTCAACTTCGTCCTGTTGCAATTGATGAAGAACGTTCCGAAAACCGTCCAATGATGTATATTGCTCTATCATATGATCACCGTATTGTAGATGGAAAAGAAGCGGTAAGCTTCCTTGCTACAATTAAAGACTTATTAGAAGATCCAGAAACACTTCTTCTTGAAGGATAAAGAAAAAACAGCCTTTCCTTATAAGGAGAGGCTGTTTTTTGTTACACTAAACATACTAGAAAGAAGGGAGCGATAAAGTGAAAAAGCTGTTACAAATTCTTAAAGAAATCGATGGGAAAGGATATCCAAACTATAAAAGAATACAAGGGAGATACAAGTGGCCACATTATGAAGTAGCCGTTAATTATGTGCAAGGGGATCCTTTTGCAAGTCCATCTAAAATTTGTTTACATATTCCTTTGACAAATATAGAGATAAAAAAAGAGTGGCTAAGAGATAAATACCGTGAAATATGCTGTAAAGACCATATTACACGGCTTATACATAAAAGCTTAAAAGAAGAAGAGGAAAGAGCAAAAGGGTCCGGAAAAAGCGGGATGATTTTAATTGACTATCCCGGGCAAGAAGTGCTCAATCGAACTTCTGTTACTTTTTCCGCATCACTGATGACTGTCTCGCTGTCAGTTGGCTTACCTGCAAAAGGACGCCGGATTTTAGGGAAACAAGCTGAGCTCATTTTCAAGACTCTTCTACCCGCTATTGTAGAAAAATCCATTTTTCAAATGAATATAAAAGAATTAGAGACGGCGATTATCCTCACTGATCAGCAGCAAGCTATTCGTGCTTATTTAAAAGAACATGAACTTGTTTCGTTTGTCGCTAATGGATCCATTCTTCCCCGGAAAAGCGGTGTGAGTGAGCTACCTTTACAAAAAGCTGTTCCTTTTCAAAGTCCAGAAGAATTAGAAATTGCCATTCCTATTCCACATACAACAAATCATTTAAGGGGAATGGGAGTAAAAAAAGGGGTTACAGTTATTGTTGGGGGAGGCTATCATGGGAAAAGTACGCTTTTACAAGGAATTGAAAGAGGCGTTTATAACTATAGAAAAGGAGACGGGCGTGAGTTTGTGATTACGGAAAATACGGCTGTCAAAATTCGTGCTGAAGACGGGCGAAACGTTGAAAAAGTAGACATTTCTCTATTTGTAAATAACTTGCCAAACGGAGGGAGTACAGCAGAATTTTCAAGTGAAAATGCAAGCGGAAGTACGTCCCAAGCGGCAAATATTATTGAAGCGCTTGAAGCAGGAGCAAGGACCTTAGTTATTGATGAAGATACAAGCGCTACAAATTTCATGATTCGGGATATGCGAATGAAAGAACTGATTTCCTCACAGGAAGAACCAATTACTCCTTTTATTGATCGAGTAAGTACCCTTTACGAACAAGAAGGAATATCATCTATTCTTGTGATGGGGGGATCTGGAGCATATTTTGAAAAAGCACATACTGTTTTAAAACTCAATAATTACAACTGTACGGACGTTACAAATCAGGCAAAGGAAATTGCGGCTAAATACCCTGAAGAACATAGATATGCATTTACAAAACATGAAGGCCGAAAAGAAAGAATAGTGAGACCGGAAAGTTTACAAAGCGAGCAAGGAAGAAAACGAATGATAAAAGTTCGTTCAAAAGATACTATTCAATATGGAAAAAGCATCATTAACCTCCACTATGTAGAACAGCTTGTAAATGAAAGTCAAACAAGAGCAATTGCAGGAATCCTTAGTCATATAGAACGAAAAAATCTGCTTTGTTCTTCAAAAACGATGAAAGATTTATTGAAGTATGTTCAACAAGAAATTGAAAGACACGGCTTGAAACATTTTGCAAGCTCAAAAAAAGGTGAAGGAGAATTAGCAGAGCCTCGGGCACATGAAATCGCAGCAGCGTTAAACAGACTTCGTTCCCTATCTATGATATAAAAAGAAGAGAATCTTTTCTCTTCTTTTTTATTGTGTCTTTTACCCTAGTCCTAATCTTTTATATAAGCCTTAATTCCCCTTTTATTTATAGATATAAAGCATTACAGTATATTTCAATCTTTAACCAATGAAGAAAAGAAGAAAAGAAAGCCGTGGGTTAAAGAAAATTTACAAAAAATAAATTTTCTTCATATTTCTAATGTTACAGAGAATTTTCGGTTTTTGTTACATTAAACGTGACAAATTGATTATGTCCTGTAGAGTATTTATGATTCTTTCCTCATATTTACAGTTCGTTATGTGCGAAAAATGCACGGAAGTTCCCTGCGTTAAAGAGCAAATAGTCCCAAATTCCTTTATTTATCATCTCTTTGTGAACAATAATACAAAATTTACAATTCCCTTTACATGGTAAAGACGTTTGATAGAA
Organism: Priestia filamentosa; assembly: GCF_900177535.1. Classification (NCBI taxonomy): domain Bacteria; kingdom Bacillati; phylum Bacillota; class Bacilli; order Caryophanales; family Bacillaceae; genus Priestia; species Priestia filamentosa. The sequence goes on along the minus strand of NZ_FXAJ01000007.1, from coordinate 193,696 downwards.
CTCATATGCTTTCTGTGCTAAATTATTTCCCGGGTACCCACTACAACAAAATATTTCGAATGATAAAGAAAGGGGCGAGAGTATGGCACTCATTATTATATGTGCCGTTTTACTTCTTTGCTTAGGAATGTGGGATTATAAGCAGCATTTAAAACGAATCCACGCTGTGCCAATCCGCGTGAATATTAATGGAATCCGTGGAAAATCAACTGTTACACGATTAGTAACAGGAGTTGTAAAAGAAGCGGGTTACAGAACAATTGGTAAAACAACCGGAACGTCCGCTCGAATGATTTACTGGCATACGAGTGAAGAAGAACCAATTAAGAGAAGACTTGAAGGACCAAACATCGGAGAGCAGCGCCGTGTGATGAAAAAGATTGAAGATCTTGAACCAGATGCTCTGATTTGCGAATGTATGGCTGTTCAGCCTGACTATCAAATTACGTTTCAAAATCAACTTTTACAAGCAAATGTCGGCGTTATTGTAAACGTACTAGAAGACCATATGGATGTTATGGGACCAACGCTTGATGAAGTTGCTCAAGCCTTTTTAGCCGCTATTCCATATAATGGTCATCTTGTGACAATCGAAAGCCCTTATTTAGATTATTTTAAAGAAGAAGCGAAAAAGCGTAATTCAGAAGTCATCGTAGCAGACAACTCTAAAATTACAGAAGAATATTTACGTAAGTTCGATTACATGGTATTTCCCGACAATGCTTCAATTGCCTTAGCTGTAGCTGAAGCGCTTGGTATTGATGAAGAAACAGCTATGGCAGGAATGCTTAATGCTCAACCAGACCCAGGTGCAATGCGCATCGTCCGTTTCGGAGAAGATGAAGAAAATCCAGCCTTTTTCGTGAATGGATTTGCAGCAAATGACGCATCATCTACGCTTAAAATATGGGAGCGTGTGAGTGAGTTAGGTTATAGTACAAATCATCCTATTGTAATTATGAATTGTCGCGATGATCGTGTTGATCGAACAATTCAGTTTGCTGAAGACGTTCTACCTTACATACCATCAGAGATTGTCATTGCAATTGGTGGAACAACTTCTCCAATTAGCGACGCTTATGAACGCGGCGATCTTGACACAAATCAATATTTTGATCTTGAAGGATATTCAACAGAAGAAATTATTGAAGAATTAAAACCATACTTAAAAGGACGCGTTGTCTACGGAGTTGGTAATATTCACGGCTCTGGTGAACCGCTTATTGAAGCAATCAACAACATGCAGTCTGTTCGTAAAGCAGGTTAATTTAGGAGGAAAAAGATGTTTGGTGCAGATTTATATATTGCATTAGTACTTGGCGTTACGCTCAGTCTACTTTTCGCAGAAAAAACGGGAATTATTCCAGCAGGTCTTGTTGTACCGGGGTATTTAGCTCTTGTATTTGACCAACCAGTTTTTATATTAGTTGTTTTATTTATTAGTATTTTAACATATGTGATTGTAATGTATGGAATTGGGCGATTTGCGATTCTTTATGGGAAGCGTAAATTTGCTGCAATGCTTATCGTTGGTATTTGTTTAAAGCTTGTTTTTGACTACTTTTATCCTGTTATGCCATTTGAGATTCAAGAATTCCGCGGAATTGGAATTATCGTACCTGGTCTTATCGCGAACACAATCCAAAAACAAGGCATTCCGTTTACAGTTGGAAGTACGCTCCTTTTAAGCGGCCTAACGTTTGGAATTATGAACTTGTACTACTTTATTTAAGGTGTTGATCCCAAATGGATAAAAAAATAAAAAAGCTAAATTTCCAAGAAAAAATTCTAATTTTTATTAAAAAAACAAAACCAAAAAACGGTAAGTATGTGGCTATTTTAACACCGCTTATTATCATTGCACTTGTTTTGTCAGCATGGTTAACACGTACAGAAGATACAAAAGCAGTTGCTGAACAAGCACAATATAAAGCAAAAATGACCTTAGTTGGAGACTTAATGCTTGGGCGCTTCACAGAAAATATCATGGATAAGCACGGGGCAGATTATTTATTTGAGCACGTGCAGCCTTATTTAAAAGACTCTGATTATATGACAGGAAACTTAGATGTTCCTATTCTAACAAAAGATGAAAGTCAGTATGAACCACTTGATAAAGATCTTCTGCTTTCAACTGACAAGCGTTCTTTAAAATCGATAAAGAATGCGGGATTTAGCGTGTTGAACTTAGCAAACAACAACGCGATGAACTATGGGGAAAAAGGGTTAAAAGATACGCTAGCATCGCTTCAGGAAGAAGGCATTGATAGCGTTGGCGCCGGTGTAAATGCGAGCAGTGCTAAAAAAGTGTCATATCAAGATGTAAATGGATTAAAAGTTGCAACACTTGGCTTCACAGATGTCCGTTCGGAAGGCACAGAAGCGAAGAAAAATAAAGCAGGTGTTGTCTACACTGATCCAGATGTACTGTTTAACGAAATTGAAAAAGCAAAAGATCCGAAACAAGGGAACGCAGACCTTGTTGTTGTGAATGTTCATTGGGGGCAAGAATATGACATGGAGCCAAGTCCACGTCAAGAAGCTTTAGCAAAAGCAATGGTTGATGCAGGAGCAGATATGATTGCAGGTCATCATCCACACGTTTTATCTTCCTTTGATGTTTACAAAGACAGCGTGATCTTTTATAGCTTAGGTAACTTTGTATCTGATCAAGGCTGGTCAAATACAAAAAATACCGCTCTTGCGCAATATAAACTAAAAGAAGATGGAACAGCGTACGTAGATGTTGTCCCACTTCGAATTGAAGAAGGAAGTCCGCGTCCTGTTGACAATTGGTGGTATAAGAAACAAATTTTCAACAGCTTAACAAAAGGCGTATCTAAAGGAGTTCTTTGGGAACAGAAAGACGATAAAATTCGCATATTCTTAAATCACAACAAAGTCATCGATAAAAACTAGGTTAGGAGGGGAGATATGAGTAAGAAAAACATTCTAAAAATCGTCATTGCTATCGTTCTCGTATCTTCACTATTTTTAGCTGGTCAAACGTTATGGAAAAGAACCATTGGTGCACAGGATTATGGCGTGAGCAGCTCAAATCCGATTGCTACGAAAGTTGGCATGAATGTGCTTGAGAATGGAGGAAACGCAGTTGACGCAGCCATTGCGATTTCATACACTCTAAACGTTGTAGAACCATACGGATCTGGAATAGGCGGCGGCGGTGGGATGCTCATTTCTCCTCCTGACAAAAAAGCAACGTTTCTTGACTACCGTGAAGAAGCTCCACAAAAGATTGATGGAGAGCGTGAAGGAAACTCAGGAGTACCTGGGTTTGTAGCAGGTATGGCATACGCTCATGATAAATACGGTTCACTAAATATGAACGAGCTTTTAAATCCTGCTATTCACTATGCAAAAGAAGGGTTTAAGATAAATGAACCGCTCTCCTTTGCAATTCAAGAGCATGAAAAAAAGTTGGATAACAGAGAAGCGTTTTATCCTGACGGAGATCCTTTAAAGCAAGGAGACGTACTTAAGCAGCCTGAACTTGCTGAAACGCTCGAAAAAATTCGAGATGAAGGAGCTTCAGCTTTTTATAAAGGTTCTATTGCAGAGGACATTGAAGAAGAGGGGCATATTTCAACAAACGATTTACAAGATTATGAGGTGAAAGAGCGAGATCCTGTTGTAGGGAAATATGGGGAAAGCACAGTGATTTCAGCACCACCTCCATTTTCAGGAACAACACTTATTCAAATGCTCATGATGATGGATGATGCAAACCTTTCTTCTATTAAAAGTGATAGCTTGTTTACTCACTATATGGGACAGATTACAAAGGCAGCATACAAGGACCGAATTGAAAAGCTTGCAGATCCTGAGTTTGAAAATCAATATGCACAGGATTGGACAAGCTCTCAATATGTGAATCTCTTAAACCAACAGCTTAACTCAACTAATGCGGGAGAACAGTATGAGGTTGATAAAGAGCATGAAAGCACCACGCATTTTGTTGTAATGGACAAAGAGGGTACCGTTGTTTCAACAACAAATACGCTAAGCGACTTTTTTGGTTCTGGGGATTACACAAACGGCTTTTTCCTAAACAACCAGCTTCAAAACTTTGGTGATGGAGTAAATCGTATTGAATCAGGAAAAAGACCAAGAACATTTATGGCCCCAACAGTTGTGAAGACAGAAGAGGGGACAATTGGAATTGGTTCACCTGGTGGAGATCGAATTCCGCAAATGGTTGCTCAAGTACTCTATTATCATATGAGAGAAGGAAAGTCGTGGAGCGATGCTGTAAAACATAAACGATTCGCCTTTGATTCTATCACTCTTGAAGAAGAAGATTCTCTAACGAAAAAAGAAAGCGCCGCTCTAAAATCTTATGGATATAAGCTTGGAAAAAGTGATAACCCAATGCACTTTGGCAGTGTGCAAGTTCTTCAGAAAGATGAAGACGGTCATATAATAGGAGAAGCTGATGCACGTCGAGGTGGGAATTGGGCTAAAAAATAAAGGGTAATAAAAGGAGAGAAAATCATGACTATTTTAAAAAGAACATTTGGTATTGTACTGCCGATCGCTATTGTTGCTGGACTTTTATTCACACTTGGAGAGTTTAAACATACAGAAACATTAACACCGCAAGAACAAGAACAGATTGACGTTCAACTTGCTAAATAAATAAAAAAGCTTAGCGGATAGCTAAGCTTTTTTTTTGTATAAGAGGATGTTTTAATTTGTTTTAATATTCTGTCACATGGTACGATAGAAAAAAAGAGTACAAAGGGTGACAAGGGATGGATGAAAAGTATGCGGTTGTTCAGAACGCTGAAGAGCTTTATCATCAAGGTAGTGAAATAGGGGTATTAGTGCTCCATGGGTTTACAGGTACAACGCAAAGCGTGAAACCTGTATATACTGTGCTAAAAGATAAAGGATACACTGTATATGCCCCACGCCTTAAAGGGCATGGGACGCATCATGAAGATATGGAAAAAAGCACGAAAGAGGACTGGCTTTCCTCTGCTCAAGAAGGATATGAAAAACTAACTGAAGCATGTGAACGTATATTTGTAACAGGCCTTTCGATGGGTGGAACGCTAGCCCTTCATTTAGGTGCTCAATACCAAAATATCGCAGGCATTATTCCGATTAATCCGGCTATTGATATGCCTCATTTAAAACAGCAGAGCGAGACAGAAGCTCGCTTTTTAACCGGAATCGGCTCTGATATTAAGAAAGAAGGCGTACACGAACTTGCTTATGAAAAAACACCTGTTGCGTCAATAAGAGAGCTCACTGCATTAATGGAGAAAGTGAAGAACAATCTTCACGAAGTGACATCACCGCTTCTTTTGCTTTCTTCTAAAACGGACAATGTTGTTCCACCCCATAATAGCCAATATGTTTTCAGCAATGTTGAAAGCGAGCAAAAAGAAATGATAACGCTATCAAATAGCTTTCATGTTGCAACACTTGATCATGATCAAGGCTTTTTATGTGAAAAAATCGTAAAGTTTATTAGTGAAAGATGTTAGCCTCTTTTTTTTAGAGTAAGAATTCGGTACAATAGAACGGACAAACTTAAAGGAGTGTACGTTCATGATTCATCAAAACTGGAAAGATCGTCCAACAATTAAAGAAATTAAATGTGTGCATACAAATGCAAGTAAATATATGGTTGAAAACGTACTAAGCGTAAATAAAACATATGAAGTCAAAAACGAAACAGAAGAGTTTTATTTCGTTGTTGACAACACAGGAAAAGTTGGCGGCTATTATAAGGAATATTTCGAAGAATAAGCAATTGCTTATTCTTTTCTTTTTACAGAAAAGCCAAGCGTTTTACGCTTGGCAATAGTGACTAAGAGCAAGAAGAGGAAAGATATAGTTATAGCTGTGATAGCGAATATAAAACTGCTCTGGTAAGCCAATTCCCGTTGGATATGTTTTTGCTTTATGAATATGCGGGGTTAAAAGAAATTTTACTCCGTTTTTAATTGTGACGTGTTCCTTTGGCAAACATGTTAAAAGAGCATCAAGTGCCCATGATGTTTGAGAAGGAGTACTAAATGAAAGAGGTACGTATTTTTTGACTTCAGAGCTTCGGCAAGATTCACCCCATCCTCCATCTTGACGCTGATGTTTTTTAAGAAAGAGAACGCCTTTTTGGATGTGAGGGTCATCAAGTGGCACCCCAACAGCTCTCATCCCTGTTAAAGCTGCCCATGTGCCGTAAATATAGCAAACTCCCCAGCGACCATACCATGAACCATCTCTCTCTTGCTGATTACAAAGCCACTTCACAGCTCGCTTTACGGCTGGATGTTTTTCTGTTAAACCAGCGAATTTTCCGAGAAACTGAAGCACTCGCCCTGTTAAATCTGCTGTTGAAGGATCAATAATAGCATCTTCTGCATTTTTTAACGGAATATGAGTTAGGAGCTGAAAATCAACGTTTTTTTCAAATGCCGCCCATCCTCCATCTCTATTTTGCATAGATAAAAGCCAATCAACGCCTCTATTCCATGAGCTAAGATACCGAGTATCGTGAACGCTTGGAGCAGTGATGGCTCTTAGGGCGGCAGACGTGTCATCAAGATCGGGATTTATCGTATTGTTATGTGAAAATCCCCATCCTCCAGGCGCTATGTGGGGATTGTGAACAGCCCAGTCTGCTACTTTTTTGTGCTGGTTATTTAATAGGTAGAAACTCGCTTTTTTTATCATTGGATCCTTATAACTCACACCGCTTTCTTGCAGAGAATAAGAAAGCAATGCTGTATCCCATACAGTTGAGGTTGAATTTTCAAGATGATTCATGCCGTCAACAGTTGTGACGAGCTTTTTTAGACCATTTATGGCATTGATAATAAGAGGAGAGTTTTTTTCATACCCTAATGCTAGTAATCCATAAATCATAAAAAATGTAGCCGTTGCATAGCTGTACAAGGTGCCGTCATCTTCAATTCGGCTAATCATATACGATTCAGCCTTTTTATAGCCTGCTTGATGCATGTAACTTGGTAAGTTGCGCAATCGTTTTAAATAAAAAAACAGATCTTTAATAATGAAGCGTTCATCTTCAACATTCCATTCTTCTTCAGCTCCTTCACGTTCATAGAGAGAGTAGATGCTATGATTACTCGGGATGGAAAACTTTTTGTTAGCAGCAATCATCATTGGTACAAAATGAATACGCGCATATGTGCTTAACGAAAAGAAATTAAGCGGAAAAGACGTGGGGATATTCATGATAGTCATCGGTACATAAAAAAAGCGCGGCCATGGATATAAGCCGTTTGCACAAAGCATCCATTTCGTTAAAAAATGAGCTTTTTTCACACCGCCGTTTTGCTGAATAAAGCGCTCTGCTCGTTTCATATGCGTTTCCTCTTTTGAAGAAGCTCCTGCTACAAGTAGAGCTGTATATGCTTGAATGGTTGCTGACAAATTGCCTTGTGGCTCGTCTTCATAGTGTCGCCATGTACCGTCTTTATGCTGAAGGGAAAGAATCCGCTTAGAAAGTTTGGCAATCAAGGGCTCTTCTTCAGCTCCAAGTGCTCTTAGGGTTAAAATCATATAGGCATCAGCCATAACGCCTGTTTCAAAAGGAAAGAGCCATGAACCATTCTCTTGTTGAAGTTCGCGGAGCTCCTTGATAAGATGAGTTGTATGCTGTTTTGCTTGTTTAGTCCACACGTTTCTTCGCCACCTTAAAAATGTCTTTATAACTTTATATTCAAAAATTTTTCTACTATGTAAACAACGTGGTGAAAAGAAACGATTGGGAACAATGTAAAACAAGATTTGAAAGCTCAGATATGAAAGAAGTATATTTAATAAACAACCTCTAATGGGATAACCTAAAGAGAGAAATGTAGGTGAGGAGTTATGCTAATGCAATGTGAATCAAGTCAAGACTTAAAAAACCTAGTTGATGAAGCTAGAATTTATACAAAAGAAGGACAAGTTGCTCAATACATACCAGCTTTAAGAGAAGCAGATCCAGATAAATTAGCTGTTGCCGTCTATTATCCAAATGGTAACTGTTATGCAGCGGGAGATGTTAAACATAAGATGACGTTACAAAGTATCTCTAAGGTCATTAGTTTAGCACTAGCGTTAATGGATAGAGGAGAAGATTTCGTATTTGACTATGTAGGAAAAGAGCCTACGGGCGATCCGTTTAATTCAGTTATTAAATTAGAGACGATTTCACCTTCTAAACCTCTGAACCCAATGATTAACGCAGGAGCTTTAGCTGTTACACATATGCTTATGGGAAGCAGCGTAGAGGAAAGATTTAATCGTCTTTTAGACTTTGTTAAAGAACTTACAGACAAGCCTACAATTACGTATAATAAAGAAATTGCTCAGTCTGAATTTGAAACAGCTGAATTAAACAGAGCTCTTTGTTATTTCTTAAAACAGCATGACGTCATTAACGAAGATGTTGAAGAGTTAATGGAGCTATATACAAAACAGTGTGCAATTGAAGTTGATTCTGTAGACTTAGCGAGAATTGGCTGCGTGTTTGCAATGAACGGTGTAGACCCAAGAACAGGAAAGCAAATCATTCCAGCTAATATCGCAAGAATATGTAAAACATTTATGGTGACGTGCGGGATGTATAATGCTTCTGGAGAATTTGCAATTGATGTTGGCATTCCAGCCAAAAGTGGCGTATCAGGCGGTGTAATGGGAGCTGTGCCTAATCGCTGTGGAATTGGTATCTACGGTGCTGCACTAGATGATAAAGGGAACAGTGTAGCAGGTATTAAGTTGTTAGAAATGATGTCTAGAAAGTATGCGTTGAGTATGTTTTAAAAACTGCCGAGGATTCGGCAGTTTTTTTATTTGAAAAGAAAGGTCTTTATTCTTGCGATCTTTCTACTCTTTAGTTGAATAAGATAGGGTTTTAAGGAGAATTGGCTCATGAACCGCGGTTTATTTACTGGTAGATTAATGGAAGTAGAGGGGGGATGATACAGAAAAGGGTTACATTTATTATAAGTTTTGTTTTTATATAATAGTAAGCTATAAAATCTTGAAGTTATAAGTATACATATCTTTATGCCTACTTTATTATCCTTTTCAGGTGAAAATACTCATGAATATAGACTTTTCCTTTGTTAAAATTCAAAAGTTATAAATTTTATAATTTTATAATTTTTAACAGAGGACGATTTTTATGAGCCGAACATTAGATGCATTGCACGAGAAACTAGATAAACTAAATAAACAAATTGAAGAATTACATAGATGTGTAAGAGAATATCACGTGCTGAGAGAAGATTCTGGGCTTATTTTTAATGTAACTAAGAATCTTGTTATAACAGGTACAGCTGAAACATATTGGCAAGGAAATAAAAGGGCACAGTTTCTTCAAGAGTTTTCTAAAAGTCAGAGCCTAATGAGCTCTTTTGTAGAAACAGTCGGAACTCAAATCTTTCAAATTAATATGAGTATACGCTATTTAGAAGATAAGAAATCAGACCTTATAAATCAGATTGAGGTTGAAATTCAATCTGAACCAAAGGATATGGAGAAAGCATGGGTTCAAACGCAAGATGAAATAGTTAAATAAAACAAAGAATTAGAGAAATAAATAAACTAGCTAAAATATCTTTACAATATAAATACTTCAAAAACACTCATACAGTAAGCCAAAAGCAAAGAAATCTCCATTTCTTTGCTTTTTTACAATTTTCTTTAAAAAAATGAAACCTTTTCGTAACCTTATCGTAAATAATACTAAGATAACAACATAAAGTGTAAAAGAGGAATTAAAATACCTTCTCCAAATAAGGAAGGGTGGATTAATGTGAACTTTTTCACTTTAATAAGTTAATGGGGTGATGCAATTGTTTTCTTTATACGTTTTATTTATTTTGTTCTTTTTAAGCCTTGGAGGCATATGGCTTTGGTTAGGGAAGAAGGGTGTATTTCAAAAAGTTGGAGAGAAAGCAGAGGAAGTAAAAGATGCATTTAAAGACAAGGAGGGAAAATAATATGTTGAAAACAGGAAAAGCAAAGCTTGGGGCCGTGCTTGTAGGGCTAGCGATTATTTTAGGTGGGGTACTTGCTATTATGTCGATTACTCAAGTTGATCAAGGTCATATCGGGGTTGTGTACAATAGATCTGGAGGGGTTGAAAAGCAAACGCTTGGTCAAGGATGGCACTTTGTATCTCCATGGAAGAAAGTCACACAATATCCGGTTGCAATGGAAACGGTATCATATGAAGATGTACCACTTGCAACGAAAGATGGAAAACCGCTTGATATTGATGCAACATATAACTACGCAAACAATCCTGAGAAAGTTGTTGATATCTTCAATAAGTTTAAAGGAGCAAAGCCAGAAGTGATTGAGAACACGTTCCTTCAGTCACGGATGAAAGATGCGGCATTATCTGTAACATCTAAATACACGATTCTTGAAATCTTCCAAAAGCGTGAGCAGATTAAAACAGAGATTGAGCAAGAGTTTATAAAAGATGCCAATAAGTATGGATTCGTTGTTTCAGACTTTGTTCTTGGTACACCAAAACCAGATGAAAAAACACAAAAAGCGATTCAAAATGTTGTAGATGCACAGCAAAAGCTTGAAGCAATGAACGTTGAGAAGCAGCAAGCAGAAGTGCAGGCTGAAAAAGCAAAAGTAGAAGCACAAGGTAAGGCAGACGCTGCAATTATTAAAGCAAAAGCAGAAGCAGAAGCAAACAAAGTAGTCAGTGAATCATTAACACCAGAAGTAATTGAAATGAAGCGTATTGAGAAATGGGATGGAGACAAAAATGTTCAAACGAAAGTTGTTGGCTCTGATTCTGATGTTATTGTTGGTGGAAAATAAGAAAGACCGAGGCTTTTGCCTCGGTTCTTTGTTTAATACGCGTGCTGTCCTTTTTCCGAATAGCGTCCAAACCATTCATAGCGGTTTTCAGAAACCCATGTATAAAGTGGCACACCTAGCTTCTCCATGAGCGGAAGAAAAAGAAGCATGCCAATTGGCCATGTAAGCGGGAGTGATTTTAAAATTTTCCGAACGGTATAAAATCCGCTAAACAGTTCATTATCACGAGAAATCATATGAATTTCGTCATAAATATTACGCTTAGCTAAAAAGCGGAACTTTTGTTCAGATTGAATAGATTGAACAGGCATCCAATCAAGACGTTTTCCCCAATCAAGGGCTTGGACAACTTTTTTTACATTTGAACAAAGGGGACAGTCAGCATCATAAAAAACAAGATGTTTCATACTATCTACCACCTTTCATATGTAGTGCTCTTTTTCCCTTCTTCGGTATATTTTACACATCTTTTTGAAAAGGAATATTTTCTAGTATTTCTTCATAGTAATTAGGAGAAAAGAAAGAGTTGTAGTTCAAAAGCTTGGTTTCCATTTTTGAGCAAAAGGTGAACATTGACCTCTATATGTACGTTCTGTATTGAAATTATGTTATAATACGTTTAAAATATGATGGTCAATCCGAGACTATACAGGAGGTTATTAGGTTGTCCATTGCAGGAAAAAAATTAATGCTACTAGTACTTTTACTTGTGTTTTTATGTTTACTAGTTTTCTATTATATGAACAACGTAGCTAACAAAACAGATGCGAAGGAGCAAGCAGAAGTTTTGCAAAGTTTGCCTGCATCTGAGAAAACAAAAGATACAAAAAATGAGCGATTTAATATTTACTACTATCAAATCACTAAAATAGATGGGAATTCATACAAGGCTAAGACAAAAGAAGGAACAAGCATTACCTTTACGACAAAGAGCCTTGAGGAACCTCTTAGTGACAAGCTTGCAGAAGGTGATATTATAAAAGCTTATTTCGACAAAAAAGTACCAACAAACGGACTTTACAAAGTAGAGAAAAGGTGAGCTCAATATTTGAGTTCATCTTTTTTTCGTTTAGGAACATACTACCTAAAAAAGGAGGTTTACGATGAATAAGAAGCAAACCGAAGAAGAACAAAAAGAAAGAAGCGATTTGGCAAGTGAACGAGGGAACGGAAATCAAGACAAGAGTCAAGACGGTTTTCGCTATGACTATGATGATTAAGCATGTTAAAAAGGCTTCCATACTTGGAGCCTTTTTAACTGTACTGCTGTAGAATAGAGAAAAAGTCTTTCACAAATTCATAAAAAAGTTGTTCAGATGGAGCAAGTTTACGATGTTTAGGAATAATTATACCAACGGTTCTTGTCACATGTGGAAATTCAATCGGCACTTTTACCGTAAACTTTGGCATTGTTTCATACAGCGTACTTTCTGGAAGAAGCGTTACACCAATCCCTGCTGAAACAAGTCCTTTAATTGCATCAAGATCTTCTCCAACTGATGATACATTTGCTTTGAATCCCGACTGTTTACACGCATCAATCGCAAGTCTGTGCAAGACATAACCTTTTGGAAAAAGAACGAACGCATCATTGCGAAGCTGATCAAGCCTGATTCGTTCCTTGCTTGCAAGAGGATGGTTTGAAGGAAGAAGAGCCAAAATCTTCTCAGAAAACAAAATCGTTCCTTCTACATCGTTATCATCTCGTGGAACAGGTCCTAAAAAAGCTAAATCAATTTCTCGGTTTTTAACGGCATCAATTAAAAATTTATAAGAACCTTGACGAAGATGAAAGGCAACGTTCGGATGTTTTCCTTTAAAGGCGGAAATAACGGTTGGTAATGTGTGGCTTGCAAGGCTTGTTGGAAAGCCAATTTTAATTGTCCCCCGTTCAGGATCAAGATGTTCATCAATAAGCTGCTTTGCATTATCAATTGCTTTTAACGCTGTCTCTGTGTGAGTTAAGAAAAGCTTCCCGATTGTCGTTAATTTAATGTTCCGACCCTCTCGCTCAAAAAGAGCAACCCCAAGTTCTGTCTCCAAGTTACTAATTTGTCTACTTACCGCAGACTGAGCAACATGAAGGGCAAACGCAGCCTCTGAAACGTGCTCACGCTTTGCCACTTCTACAAAATAAATAAGCTGTCTGAGCTCCATTTTATCTCCCTCCTTTAAACCTATCTCATATTGAGATTGTTTTAATCTAAATTATATATTGTTTATATCAATTTGTGAAACTACAATTAGTATTGTAACGTAATCGGCATAGAGAGAAAAAGAAATGGAGTTGGAGGAATGCCCTATGACAATAAATAAACTACCTCAAGCACAAGGTCTTTACCGCCCAGAATTTGAGCATGATGCATGTGGAATCGGTCTTTACGCACATTTAAATGGTCGTGCGTCGCATGATATCGTGGAAAAAGGGCTTCATATGCTTGATCAATTAGAGCATCGTGGTGGGCAGGGAAGTGACCCAGAGACAAGTGATGGAGTTGGCATTATGGTCCAAATTCCTCACGACTTTTTTCAAAGCGTTTGTACTTTTACATTCCCTGAAAAAGGCCACTATGGAGTTGGTATGATCTTTTTCCCACAGGATGAGAAAGAGCGCGCTCACTATGAATCGGAAATTAACAGAATAATCGAAGAAGAAGGACAACAATTATTAGGCTGGAGAACGGTGCCTGTTGACAGTACGCACATTGGACCAACAGGAAGAGAAAGTCAGCCATACGTTCGTCAAGTTTTCATTGCCAAAAATGAAAATGTTGAAGAAGGCTTACCGTTTGAGCGGAAATTGTATGTAATTCGCAAACGTGCTGAAAAAGTTGGTGAAAATACAGCGTTCTATTTTGCGAGCCTTTCAAGTCAAACGATCGTATACAAAGGGCTTATGACACCGTCTAAAGTATCTAGTTTTTATAAAGATTTAAAAGACGAGCGTTTTACATCAGGTTTTTCACTTGTTCACTCACGATTTAGTACAAATACGTTCCCAAGCTGGGAAAGAGCGCATCCAAACCGTTATTTAATTCACAATGGTGAAATTAATACGCTTCGTGGAAACATTAACTGGATGAGAGCACGTGAGCAGCAGTTTATTTCAAAAGCATTTGGCGATGATCTAGATAAAGTAATGCCTCTTCTCGATATAAATGGAAGTGATTCTTCTATTTTAGACAATGCATTTGAATTTTTCACGCTTGCTGGCAGAAAACCTGCCCATACTGCAATGATGCTTATTCCAGAACCATGGGCACGCGATGAGAATATGGAAGACGATAAAAAAGCTTTTTACCAATATCATAGCTGTCTTATGGAGCCGTGGGATGGTCCAACGGCAGTCGTGTTTACAGATGGAAATGAAATTGGCGCTATTTTAGATCGTAACGGTCTTCGTCCTGCCCGTTATTATGTAACAAAAGATGATTATCTTATTCTTTCTTCTGAAGTTGGCGTAATTGACGTTGATCCGGAGAATGTTTTATATAAAGATCGTTTAAGTCCAGGGAAAATGCTTCTTTTAAACCTTGAAGAAGGACGAATTATCTCAGACCGTGAGCTGAAGGAAGAGATGATTTCAGAGCACCCATACCGCGAATGGTTAAACGAGCAAATGATTGAAATTAATGATTTAGAGCAAGCTGAAGTTTCTGAAAAAGTAGAAAATTTAGTTCAGTTGCAAAAAGCATTTGGTTATACGTATGAGGAAGTTTCAAAAAATATTATCCCTATGGTTACAGAAGGAAAAGATCCAATTGGGTCAATGGGACTTGATACACCGCTTGCTGTGCTTTCTAATCGTTCACATTTATTGTACAACTATTTCAAGCAGCTTTTCGCTCAAGTTACAAACCCGCCAATTGATGCAATTCGAGAAGAAATTGTGACATCAACAATGACGCTGTTAGGTCAAGAAGGCAACATTCTTCACCCTGATAAATCAGCAGCACGTCGTATTATGCTTGATGCACCATTTTTAACAAATGAAGAAGTAGCTCGTTTGAAAGAAACAAATGTGAAAGAATTTAAAACAAAAACCCTATCACTTCTTTTTAAAGAAGATATCGAAAAAGCGCTTGAAACGCTTTGTGGGGAAGTAGACAAAGCAATGGCAGAAGGAAACACAATTATCGTCTTATCAGACAGAGGCGTTGATGAGCACAATATGGCAATGCCAACGCTCCTAGCAGGAAGTGCTGTGCATCAGTATCTTGTAGAAAAGGGAACGAGAACAGCTGTAAGCTTAGTTGCAGAAACAGCAGAAGCTCGTGAAGTTCACCATTTTGCGGTTCTTATTGGTTATGGAATTGATGCAATCAATCCTTACCTTGCATATGAAACACTTCGTGAAGGAATTAAAGATGGGGTTATTAAAGTTTCTTATGACAAAGCTGTTGCAACTTTCAATAACACAGCATCTGAAGGTGTTGTAAAAGTTATGTCAAAAGTAGGGGTTTCAACTATACAAAGTTACAGAGGTGCTCAGATTTTTGAAGCAGTAGGTATCGGAGAAGATGTTATTAACCGCTATTTTACAGGTACAGCATCACAGCTTAGCGGAGTTGGGCTAGACGTTATTGAACAAGAAGTGAAAATGCGTCATGAAGCAGCATTTGTTGGCAATTATAAGGATGAAACGCTTGAGGCTGGAAGTGAACTACAGTGGAGACGAAATGGTGAGCATCATGCGTTCAATCCACAAACAATTCATACGCTTCAACATGCATGTCGTACAGGAAACTATGAACTTTTCAAAAAATATTCGAAAATGGCAGATGACGAACAGCTTACGTTCTTACGCAATGCCTTTTCATTTAATAAAAAGAGAAAAAGCATTTCAATTGATGAAGTAGAGTCTGTTGATTCGATTGTAAAACGATTCAAAACAGGAGCAATGTCGTTTGGATCTCTTAGTGAAGAGGCTCATTCAACATTAGCGATTGCAATGAACCGTCTTGGCGGAAAGAGTAACAGTGGAGAAGGTGGAGAAGATCCAGCACGTTTTACAAGAGACGAAAATGGAGACTACCGCCGCAGTGCAATTAAACAAGTAGCATCAGGCCGATTTGGTGTAAACTCACACTATCTTGTAAATGCAGATGAGCTTCAAATCAAAATGGCACAAGGAGCAAAGCCTGGTGAAGGTGGTCAGCTTCCGGGAACAAAAGTATATCCATGGGTAGCTGAAGTACGTGGCTCAACGCCTGGTGTTAGCTTAATTTCACCACCGCCGCATCATGATATTTATTCTATTGAAGACTTAGCACAGCTTATTCATGATCTTAAAAATGCCAACTCAAAAGCACGCATTAGCGTAAAGCTTGTATCAAAAGCAGGGGTTGGAACGATTGCAGCGGGTGTTGCAAAAGCAGTTGCAGACGTTATTGTAATCAGTGGTTATGATGGAGGAACAGGTGCATCACCAAAAACAAGTATTAAGCATACAGGTCTTCCATGGGAGCTTGGCTTAACAGAAGCGCATCAGACGCTGATGATGAACAAACTTCGCAGCCGCGTTATTTTAGAAACAGATGGAAAACTGATGACAGGCCGTGATGTTGTAATGGCTGCCCTATTTGGAGCAGAAGAATACGGGTTTGCAACAGCTCCACTTGTTGTTCTTGGTTGTATTATGATGAGAGCATGTCATCTTGATACTTGTCCAGTTGGTGTGGCAACTCAAAACCCTGAGCTTCGTAAAAAGTTTTTAGGTGACCCAGATCATATCGTAAACTTCATGCGTTTTATTGCACAAGAAGTACGTGAAATTATGGCAGAGCTTGGCTTCCGTAGTGTAGAGGAAATGGTTGGTCAAACAGAAGTGCTTGAAGTGAGTGACCGTACAAAATCTCACTGGAAAGCAAAGCATCTTGATTTAACAAAGCTTCTTTATAAAGTAGAAGGAGAGCATACGCGTACAGAATATCAAAATCATAAGCTTGATCAATCACTTGACGTAGCTGAGATTTTACCAAAATGTGAGCGTGCTCTTAACGATAGAACACAAGTTGATTTAAGCTTTAATATTCGCAACGTTAACCGTGTTGTTGGAACTATTGTGGGAAGTGAAGTAACGCGTCGTTTTGGTGAGAAAGGTCTTCCAGAAGATACGATTACGCTTCGCTTTAACGGTTCAGCAGGTCAAAGCTTCGGAGCATTTGTTCCAAAAGGGATGACACTGAACTTACAAGGAGATGCAAACGACTACGTTGGAAAAGGACTTTCAGGTGGTAAAATTATCGTTCGCGCTCCTGAAGTAAAAGCCCAGGCGCCAGAAGACAATGTTATTGCTGGAAATGTGTCACTTATTGGAGCAACAGCTGGTGAAGCATATATTGAAGGTCGCGCTGGGGAACGCTTCTGTGTTCGAAACAGCGGAGCACACGCTGTTGTGGAAGGTGTTGGAGATCATGGCTGTGAGTACATGACAGGAGGCCGCGCTGTTATTATTGGAGCTGTTGGTAAGAACTTCGGCGCTGGAATGTCAGGTGGCGTTGCGTATGTTCTTCCAGATGATGTTGAGCACTTTGATCAAACGGCAAATAAAGAAATGGTGTATTTTGAAACTCTTCAAGATGAAGAAGACATTAAAGAACTAAAAGCAATGTTAACAAAACATATGAACTATACAGGAAGTGTGAAAGCAACACAAATTTTAGCTCATTGGGAAGAGTCTGTTGCAAAGTTTGTGAAAGTCATTCCGAAAGATTACAAACGCATGCTACAAACAATTGAAGCAATGAAAGCGTCTGGAATGGAAAAAGATGAAGCAGTTATGGCTGCCTTTAAAGCAAACTCATCAAATAAATCTGAAAAAGTAGATGAGACTCTTCAAACAATCGGATCTTAATAAAGGGGGCGAACGGTTATGGGAAAAGCAACAGGATTTATGGAGTATGATCGGGAAGCACCAAAACAGCGCGACCCTAAAAAACGCACAGGAGATTGGAAAGAGTACGCCAACTCATTTACAGATGAACAGTTGAGTCGCCAAGGCGCTCGATGTATGGATTGCGGCACACCATTTTGCCAAATGGGAACTGAAATAAATGGGATGACAGCAGGCTGTCCTATTCATAACTTAATTCCAGAGTGGAATGATCTTGTGTACCGCGGTAGATGGAAAGAAGCGTTAAACAGACTTCTAAAAACAAATAATTTTCCAGAGTTCACAGGGCGCGTTTGTCCAGCGCCTTGTGAAGGCTCTTGTACAGTTTCAATCAATGATCCAGCCGTTGCGATTAAGAATATCGAGCGTTCAATCATTGATAAGGGCTTCCAAGAAGGATGGATTACACCACGTATTCCAAGCGAGCGTACAGGAAAAAGAATTGCTGTTGTTGGATCAGGTCCAGCAGGATTAGCAGCGGCTGACCAGCTTAACCAAGTTGGTCACACTGTTACAGTATATGAACGTGCAGATCGTATCGGCGGCCTTTTAATGTACGGTATTCCAAGCATGAAGCTTGAAAAGGAAGTTGTAGAACGTCGCGTTAACTTACTTCGCCAAGAAGGCATTGATTTTGTGACAAATACAGAGATCGGAAAAGACATTACAGCAGAGCAGTTGAAAGAAGAATACGATGCTGTCATTCTCTGTACGGGAGCGCAAAAACAGCGTGATCTTGTAATGGAAGGACGCGAATTAAAAGGAGTTCATCTTGCAATGGACTACTTAACACATTCAACAAAGCAAGTGTTAAACGGTTCAGATTTTGATGAAGCTTTTGATGCAAAAGGAAAAGATGTTATTGTAATCGGCGGCGGAGACACTGGTGCTGACTGTATCGCAACGGCTGTGCGTCAAGGCTGTAATAGCTTAGCTCAGTTTGGTAAACATCCAATTTTACCAAATGATCGCTCACTTGATAATCCATGGCCACAATCACCGCTTACATTTGCGCTTGATTATGCTCATGAAGAAGCACAGGCATCTCTAGGGAAAGATCCTCGTGAATATCTTATCCAAACGAAAAAGTTTGTGGGAGATGAAGAAGGCAACTTAAAAGAAGTGCATACAGTAGCAATGGAGAAAGTAATTGAAAACGGAAAATTTGTTTTCAATGAAATTCCAGGGACTGAAAAAGTATGGCCTGCACAGCTTGTATTTGTTGCAATTGGATTTGAAGGAACAGAAATGCCGCTTCTTTCTCAATTTGGAGTAGAAGTTGAGCGTAACCGTGTTAAAGCAGAATACGGCACATATGAGACGAACGTTGATGGCGTTTTTGCTGCAGGTGATGCACGTCGTGGTCAAAGTTTAATTGTTTGGGCAATTAATGAAGGTCGTGGCGTAGCGAAGAGCGTTGATCATTATTTGATGGGCGTTACAAACTTACCTGTCTAATGGGAGTGTTTTAAGGGTTAAATAAAAGGGGTTTATATATAGAGAAGAAAGCAGAGCAGTAAGGGGATTGCTCTGCTTTTTCGCGTTGTTGTGATACGATAAATGTAAGGGGGAACAGAAATGAATATTCTATGGGATTTTGACGGAACTATTTTTGATACATATCCGACTATTGTTCAGACGTTTAAACGGTTAATAAACGATAAGGATGTAAGTGATGAAGAAGTGCTTGAAAAATTAAAAGTATCTTCGCTTCATGCAATGGACTATTTTGGAGTTGAAAAAAAGGAGTTTGATAAAACATTTCATCAACAAGAAAGCGAGCTTGACGTTCGAGAAAAGCCTCCGTTTGCTCACGTTGAAGAGGTGCTGAAGGCCGCTTCTTGTAACGTTATTGTGACTCATAAAGCTAAAAAATCGGCAGTGGATATTTTAACACACTACAAGTTAAAGCATTACTTTACAGAGATTATTACCCTTGATGATGGCTATAATCGAAAGCCAGATCCTCAATCATATCGTTATTTACATAACTTATATCATATTGATTTAGTGATTGGCGATCGAGAACTTGATCTTCAGCCAGGGAGAGAAATCGGGATTAAAACATGTGCGTTCCAAAATGCTTATCTTGCAGCAGATTTTCATCTTCAAGATTATCAGCAATTTTTCACGAGAGTTATGCCTTACTTATAAATAAATGTTAGAAAACCTCACATATACAGAGGAATCCTTGTTAGGGTTTGTTATAGTAGATATAACAAAGAGCCAGGGGGAATCAAAATGGAACAAATTACGATTCAGTCAATTTTGATTTATCGGTTAATAAGTAAGGGAATTTATCAAGGGCAAAGTGGAAAAAATCTTCATCATCTTGAAGAAGAAGAGCTTCAGAAACTATTAGCTAGAAATGAAGAACAAGAAAAGTGCTTTTCTTAAACTCGTTTGTTTTAAACAAACGAGTTTTTTGTGGTTGAAAATAAAATAATGCATATATAAATAAGAAAACAGTTGTGTATATATTAAAAAAAACGGACAAAAAGATCTAAAAGTTAAACATTACTTTCTGCCTAATGATAAACAAAATGTCATGTTCCTATTTTGTTTTTAGAGGAGAGAAACTCTTATGTTGATTGTGTTTATTGTAAATCTTTTTGTTTCGCTTTTACATCCTATTGAACTAGATTCCGGAACAAAAGCCATCTCTCAAAACTCGGAAGGGTATGAGAGCTATGAGCAGTTAAAAGAGGGAGAGAAAGAAGGAGTTGATTATCGTATTCGCTATGAAAACAGAGATACAAGTATTGCTGTTTTTGCGATTCACGGTGGGCGAATTGAAATTGGTACATCAGAAGTTGTTGAAGGTTTAGCCTCGAGAGGTAACTATTCTTACTATATGTTTGAAGGAATTAAATCACAAGATAACGGAATTCTTCATATTACATCAGTGAAATTTGATGAGCCTATCGCAAGGACACTTGCAAGACATTCTCAAACAATGATTTCTTTACACGGCTTTTCAAGTGAGGAAAGAGTTATATATGTAGGAGGAAGGAATGAGCTATATAAATATGAAATAAAGAAAGCGCTTACCAAATATGGCTTCCGTACTGAAGAACCTAGAGCAGATCTAAGAGGAGAAGAACCTAAAAATATCGTAAATGATACGCTATTAAAACAAGGTGTTCAGCTTGAGATTTCTTCTTCTATCAGACGTTCTTTTTTTGAAAATAACGATTGGTCGAGAGGAAATATTGAAAATAAAAGTACTGTTTATTATAGATTCATTAATGCACTAGAAGAAGCAACTTCTAAATACGGAAATAACCTTTAAAAGGTATATATGTATATTTAAACCATATAAAACGCTTTCTTAAGAGGAAATTTGCGAAAAACTATTGCAACATGTTTAAAAACCTGATACATTAGAGATAATTATTTTTGTTCGCTATATGTATGGATAGAATAAACATTTCGAAAAAGGTTTTTGTCTTGAAGTATTATATGTGGCAAGAATAGTAATATATTTGTACACATATGTTGTGCAGTAGGAGGAAATAACATGTTACAAGGTAAAGTAAAATGGTTTAATGCAGAAAAAGGTTTCGGTTTCATCGAAGTTGAAGGTCAAGACGATGTATTCGTTCACTTCTCTGCTATTCAAGGCGAAGGCTTCAAAACTTTAGAAGAAGGTCAAGAAGTTTCTTTCGAAATCGTTGAAGGTAACCGTGGACCACAAGCAGCTAACGTTCAAAAGTAAGCTGTTTTAATGATATAAAAGCTGTCGAGAAATTTTCTCGGCAGCTTTTTCGCGTTTTAAAGGGGATAAACTTTCTTGGCTGTTCATATAGTAGATAAAAAGCGGACAGGCAGGAGCTGAAGAGCGGTTGGAAACTTTGTTAACACTCGTTGAGATTGTGTTTATAAACCTTATTTTAAGCGGGGATAATGCTCTTATTATTGGAATGGCAAGCCGCCATTTAACAGACGTGCAGCGGCGCAAAGTGTTTATTTACGGAACGTGCGGAATTATCATCATTTACGTTGTTTTAGCAAGCTTAGCAAGCGTACTGCTTCATTTTCCTTTTGTGAAGTTAGTAGGGGGGATTTTACTTATTGTTACAGCGGTGAAATTGTTAACGTCAGCAGAACAGATGGATGATGGAGAAGATAAAAAAAGTAAGACAGTCAGAAAAGCACTTTTTGTGATTTTGCTTTCTAACGTTGTTATTGGGTTAGATAACGTATTGTCTATTACAATGCTTGCAAAAGGTAATTTTCCTCTTATGATTGGTTCTATTATGATTAGCATTGTTTTTCTTGTATGGGGAAGCACTCACATTGCTCAGCTTATGGGAAGCTATCCATTGCTCATTACAGCAGGATCTCTTATTTTAACGTACAGTGCAACAATGATGATGGTAAGTGATCCTTTCTTGATTACCTTTTTTATTCAGCTCCCGTTCTTAAAAACAATGCTTCCGACCGTTTTTACCATTGGTGTGCTTTGTTTTAATATCTTGTATGTGTTAAAGAAGAAGTTTATTTACTTTCGTACATAAAAAAGCTTGTAGCACAGTGCTACAAGCTTTTTTATTTATTGCTGTTGAGCTAATTTCTTTTGTACATCAGGATCCGCTAAATATTCATCATATGTCATTTCTTTATCAACAAGACCGTTTGGCGTTAATTCAATAATGCGATTTGCAATTGTTTGAATAAACTGATGGTCATGTGAAGCAAAAATAAGCGATCCTTTGAAGTTAATAAGTCCGTTATTTAATGATGTAATAGATTCAAGGTCTAAGTGGTTTGTTGGTTCATCAAGCAGTAGAACATTCGCATTGCTTAGCATCATTTTAGAAAGCATACAGCGAACTTTTTCTCCTCCTGAAAGAACGCTAGCTTTCTTCATCGCTTCTTCACCGGAGAAGAGCATACGACCTAAGAATCCGCGTAGGAATGTTTCTGTTTGGTCATCTGGTGAGTATTGACGAAGCCAGTCAACAAGCGTTAAATCATTTCCTTCAAAATAAGGAGCATTGTCTTTTGGGAAGTAAGATTGAGAAGTTGTAATTCCCCATTTGAACGTTCCTTCATCAGCTTCCATTTCACCTGTTAGAATTTTGAAAAGCGTTGTTTTAGCAAGTTCATTATGGCCAACAAGTGCAATTTTATCG
This sequence comes from Priestia filamentosa, assembly GCF_900177535.1. NCBI lineage: Bacteria > Bacillati > Bacillota > Bacilli > Caryophanales > Bacillaceae > Priestia > Priestia filamentosa. The sequence goes on along the minus strand of NZ_FXAJ01000007.1, from coordinate 170,830 downwards.
TCTTTGTTCATAATAAAGCTTACGTTGTTTAACACTTTCACACCATCAATTGTTTTAGATAGACCTTCTACACGTAAAAGGTCATTTCCGATTTCACGCTCTGGCGTAAATTGAACGTAAGGATAGCGGCGAGAAGATGGCTGAATATCATCAAGCGTAATTTTCTCAAGCATTTTCTTACGAGATGTTGCTTGTTTCGATTTCGATGCATTAGCGCTAAAACGAGCAACGAAATTTTGAAGCTCTTTAATTTTTTCTTCTTTTTTCTTATTTGCTTCTTGCGTTAATTTTGCTGCAAGCTGACTTGATTCATACCAGAAGTCGTAGTTTCCAACATAGATTTGAATTTTTGCAAAGTCAAGATCTGCGATATGTGTACAAACTTGGTTTAAGAAGTGACGGTCATGGGAAACAACGATAACGGTATTTTCAAAGTTAATAAGAAAGTCTTCAAGCCATTGAATAGCCTTAATGTCAAGATGGTTTGTAGGCTCATCAAGAAGAAGAACGTCAGGTTTGCCAAATAGAGCTTGAGCTAATAATACTTTTACTTTTTCAGCTCCTGTAAGGTCTTCCATTTTCTTTGTATGAAGATCTTCAGAAATGCCAAGTCCTTTTAAAAGGATTGCTGCTTCTGATTCTGCTTCCCAACCGTTAAGTTCAGCAAATTCACCTTCAAGTTCAGCTGCTTTAATGCCGTCTTCATCAGAGAAGTCTTCTTTCATATAAATAGCGTCTTTTTCTTTCATAATTTGATACAGACGCTCATGTCCCATAATAACAACTTGAAGAACTTCATGTTCTTCATATTCAAAGTGGTTCTGCTTAAGAACAGCTAAGCGTTCACCTGGATTCATATGAACATCGCCAGTTTGAGCTTCAAGTTCACCAGATAAAATCTTCAAGAAAGTCGATTTTCCAGCTCCGTTTGCTCCAATTAGCCCGTAGCAGTTTCCTGGCGTAAATTTAATCGTAACATCTTCAAATAACTTGCGATCACCAAAGCGCAAGCCAATATTATTTACTGATAACATAGGATTCCTCCAATTTTAATCTCTACTATGCACAAAGGAAGTATAGCACAAGAAAGGGCATTGAAGCTAGTAGCATTGAACGATAAGAAGGGAATGTATGAAGGAAGAAAAGAAAGGTACCTCATTTTTTTCTCTTTTAAGCATCATTGCACAGCATAAGAAGGAGATGAGGAAACATTTTATAGGATGTTAAATAAGTTGAAAGAACGATTAATCTTTCAAGAGAAAGGGAAAAATCAACGACTTCAATGTCTAATGTTATTGAATAAGTAACAAAAATACATATTTAATTAAACTATGTTCTAAAAGAATAATGTAAAATAAAAATAAAAGCTGGACAAATTGCCCAGCTTTTATTAGCTTGTAACAGAATATTTTGCTATGTTCTCTTCTAAACGTTCACCTTTACGCGCAATTTGGAAAAATGAAAAGAGCGCAATGATAGTAGAAATGAAAATAATCGCTCCCATTGGGATTGCAGTACTTTCATCAAGACCAACGAGCGGAGCAACGCAAGCTCCAATAAATAAAGGCATCATCCCCAGAAGGGCACTAGCACTTCCTGCACGATGTCCTTGTTTATTAATAGCAAGTGAAAAGGACGTTGTTGTAATCATCCCCATTGTAATCATATACACAAAGATAGACCCAACAATCATAAACAATGGACCTTTTACAATGGTCATAATCAGTAGTACGGTTGTTGCGACAGATGCAATAAGCAAAGCAGTGCGAAGAATCGTTTGTTCACGAATCTTTCCGGCACAGCGTCCAACAATAAATGTACCCATAATAATGGCTATACCATTCACGCCAAAAAGTAAGCTAAATGTTTGTGGAGAAACGTTATAAATGCCTTGATATACAAAAGGAGTTCCTGATACATAAGCAAAGCTTCCTCCGTGAGCAAAACCAAGCGTTAGAGCATATCCGATAAACGAACGCTCTCTTGATAAACTGCCAAACGTTTGGAAAGTTTTCTTTAGCGATGTTTTTGTGCGTTTTTCAACAGGTAAACTTTCTTTTAATCTCCAAGATGTGAAGCTTACAATAATTAATCCAAGTAAACTTAAAAAGAAGAAAATAAAATTCCAGTGAGCGTTAGGGAGTAATAAAATAGCTCCACCTGCAACAGGAGCAAGCATTGGCGCCATTGCATTCATTACCATTAAAAGGGCAAAGAATTTTGTTAAATCAGGACCGCTAAATACATCACGAACAACGGCACGAGACGCAACAATTCCACCTGCAGCTGTAAAACCTTGAAGAAAACGTCCAATGATTAACACAACAATGTTTGGAGCGAAGGCGCAAAGAAGAGAAGCTAAAATAAATAAGATAATAGAAACAACCATGGGTCTTTTGCGCCCAAGCGCATCGCTAATTGGTCCAACAACGAGCTGTCCGACTGCAAGCCCGATCAGACAGGTTGTTAGGCTCAATTGAACAAGAGATGCATTTGTATCCAAGTCCTTCACAATGTCAGGAAAGCTTGGAAGATACATATCGATGTTAAGAGGGCCGAGTATTGCTAATAAGCTAAGTAAAGCCGCTAATGCAAAGCGTTCTTTACCTGTAGGGTTTTGTGTCATTGCGTAAACAACCTTTCTAATAGACTATTAATTTGTTTTCCGCTAAAAAACAGATAATCCAATTCTACATGACAGATGCCTCACTGTCTAATGGATATGACCCATTTTGAAAACTAGAAATGATGTTTTGCAGATGATGCGAATAAGTTGATTTTTTGAAATGGATAAGTTACACTAATGGAGTTAAATCGTAATGATTACGCTTTAAGTAGAGTATTTTATTTTTGAAAGGAGAATATTATGGCTAAAAAATCAAAAGTAGTAAAAGAACTAAAGCGTCAAGAAATGGTTGAGAAATACGCAGAGCTTCGCAAAGAACTAAAAGAAAAAGGGGATTATGAGGCTCTTAAGAAGCTTCCTCGTGATTCTTCGCCAACTCGTCTGAACAATCGATGCCAAGTAACAGGAAGACCTCGTGGATACTTGCGCAAATTTAAAATGTCACGCATTGCATTTAGAGAGCTTGCTTATAAAGGTCAGGTTCCTGGTGTTAAGAAATCAAGCTGGTAAAAGAGAGCTATTAAAGCTCTCTTTTATTTTAATTGAAAAATAGATTACGTTAAGATAATAAAGGGAAAGAAAAAGAAAAGAAATACATAGGAGGAATAAAAAGATGAATTTACAAGGAAAAGTAGCGATTATTACAGGCGCAAGCAGTGGTATTGGAGAAGCAATTGCTCTACAGCTTGCTGAACAAGGAGTTCAAGTTGTTTTATCCGCTCGTCGTGTAGAACGGTTAGAGAATTTAGCTCGTAAAATTGAAGAAAAAAGCAATGCTCTTGTTGTGCAAGCTGATGTAACGAAAAAAGAAGAAGTCGAAAATGTGGTGACAAAAGCTCAAGAAGCGTTTGGGCGAATTGACTTTCTCATTAATAACGCAGGGGTTATGTATCGTTCATTCTTAAAAAACGATCAGGTGGAAGAATGGGAGAAAATGATTGATGTTAATATTAAAGGTGTCCTATATGGGATTCATGCTGTGCTTCCGAAGTTGATTGAACAAGGAAGCGGTCATATTGTTAACGTTTCTTCTGTAGCAGGGCATGAAATATCACGTTCAAACGTTGTGTACGGGGCAACAAAATATGCCGTGCGGGCGCTATCAATGGGGATGGAGAAAGAACTAGCAAAAACAGGCGTACGCGTTACAAACGTTTCGCCAGGCATGGTTGAAACGGAACTATCAGGCCATACAACAGATGAAGAAGTATTAGAAATAAGTAGAAACCATCAAAGTGCTGTCAATCCATTAGAACCAGGGGACATTGCAAGAGCCGTTACTTTCGCTTTATCACAGCCAGAAAATGTGAATGTAAACGAAGTAACTGTTCGACCAATGCATCATAAACAATAGTTACCTTCTCCTAGTCCAAGCGACTAGGAGTTTTTTTGTGGTAAACTGATTTCAAGAAAATGAGCAAAGGAGTTAGACAATGATTACAGGCGCAAACTTAGATGAAACAAGAGTGTACCGTTATTCCCTTTGGCGTATTTGGGACGAAACGAAGCCAAGGGTTGTCTTTATTATGCTTAATCCAATTACAGAAGGAGAAACAAAAGATAATCCCACTGTTAGAAGATGTATTGCATTTGCAAAGGAATGGGGATATGGCTCTCTTGAAGTTGTCAACTTATTCTCCTACCGAGCAAGCACACCTGAAATGCTGAAAAAAGCAAAGGAACCTGTTGGGGCAAGTAACGAACAATTTTTGCTGCAAGCTGCTAATCGAGCAGAGCGTATTGTTCTTGCATGGGGAATACATGGGGCTTTTTTGAAGCAAAATGAAAAAGTCCTAACCCTTTTAAAATCTTATCCTCTTTACGCGCTTGGGGTTACAAAAGAGCGCCATCCAAGACATCCGCTTTTCATGAAGAAGTCCGCTAAACCTTTCCTATATAATTCATAGAAAAAAAGCACGAGAAATTCGTGCTTTTTAAGAGAGAAATTCAGCTTCAATTGACTTTGTAAAAGCATCAAATGCTTTTGTGATTAATCCGTCTTTTCGATAAATAAAAATGGTTTGAAAGGAAGAAGCAGAAAGCTCATGATAGTGAAGATATCCATCATTTCGATGATAGTCTGCAAGAGATTTAGTTAATACAGAGAACCCGAGCCCTGCTTTTACACAGCTAATAATTGCTTCTAATGTGTTAAATTCCATCGTTCTTGCAGGTCTAATTCCATTTCCATTTAGCCATTCATGAATACGAGCGTGGTGAACATAGTTTGGGCGAGTTAAAAGAGTTTGATGACTTGGATTTGTTTCATTAAAAGGTTCTTCACTGTTTGTAATGATAACGAGCTTTTCATTTAATACAGGAAGAGTTTCAACTTCAATATGATGCACAGGACCTACAACAAAAGAGCCGTCAAGTTCGTGAGAAAGAACGCTTTCAACTAAGTTTTCGGTTGAATCAACTTGCAGAGAAAGATGAACATCAGGATATTGCATGCTAAACGTTGTCAAAAGTGGGGGAAGGTGCACAAGAGCCGTTGTTTCATTAGCTCCAATTGTTAAATGACCTGCTGGACTGTCTCCTTCTTTTAATAACGTTTCCGTTTCTTCTACAAGCCGCAAAATTTCTTCTCCTTTTTTTAGAAGAAGTCTTCCTTTTGAAGTGAGCGTAATTCCTTTTGAGTGACGATAAAATAGTGTAGCCCCTAGAGACTGTTCTAATTTCTTCATCCGAGTAGTAATATTCGACTGAACGTAACAAAGCTTTTCAGCTGTTTTTGTGACGTTACCTTCTTCAGCAAGCGTTTTAAAAATAAGTAAGTCTTTAAATTCCATTTGTTGTTGGACTCCCATCAAAAAAAATGATGACTTTTTTTAATTTTAATCATTTTATTTTATTACATATTTATAATAAGATAAAGATGTCAAACAAAACAAGCAAAAAAGTCAAATTACAACTCTTTTTTACAATGTAACAAAGCGGTAGCAAGACTTTCCCTTATTTTGTTTAACCCTCTTTACTCTTGTAAAGAATTTCCCCTTATAGAAAAAGGCATTCACGGCGGTGAATGCCTTTTTCTTTATGTTCTTTTATACATTTGACGGAGTTTGTTGATATGTGCTTGATGATAACGATTATGATCTGCCATATGCCAAAGTCCCCATCTAATGGTGGCTTTTTCTCCTTTTTCATATGAAACAACCTTTGTTAAATTTTCATCTTTTAACGTAACACAAACTTCCTTTAATTTTTGGTGAACAGCGTCTAGTTGTTGAAGAAGAAAGGAGAGAGAAGATCCTTCAGCAGAGGGGAGATTCCCTTTTTCATCTAACTCAGGTCCGTACTCTTTCTCTAGCTCTGGAGGAATAGAAGTACATTTCAATCTATACACCCACCTTAAATCAACATATGCAATATGTTTTAAAAGCTCTGCAATACTATTTTCATTATGCTCTTTTCCTTTGAAATGAATTTCAACTTCGCTTGCATCTTCGATACTTTCTTTAAGACGGCAGACATTTTCTGAGACTGTGCTATAGAGGATGCCTGTAATGATATCCATATTAGGTGTTGATAAATCCTTCACTTTGCGTGCTCCTTTCTTTTCGCAGTTCTAGAGAGAATTTTACCCATTCGACAAAAAAAGCAGGACTTTCATTTTTTATTAGAAGATTATTATAATTTAAATTTACAAAGGTGAGAACCTTTATAAAATACAAAATTCTTGTTAAATCCTATTCACCATTATGAGTAAAACCGACTATCGTTTTCAAAAGGGGATAGAGTTTGTTAAAATAATATGTATGCAGTTCTTTATTTAACCGAATAAAGGTGGGGAGAAAATATGTACACCGTTCACTCAACAGTAGTAGTGCCAGAAGATAAAATAGATGAAGTTATTCATATCTATCAAAATCGCTCCAAATTAGTTGATGAGTTTGAGGGGTTTGTTTCCTTCCAACTGTTACAAAATGAACAGCACCCAGCAGAATTAACGGTTGAAATATGTTGGGAATCTAAAGAAGATTACCTTCAATATATAACAAGCAAAGAGTATAAAAAAGTGCATGAACTTGAAAAAAACTATCCAGATCAAAATCTTGCTTCTATCCGCCCAAAAGTAAGCAGATATAGACAGGTAGCAACATGAATAGTGCTATAGCAAACAAGATCGTTACGGAAGTTACAGAAGAGATTTATACTGAGTATCCAGAACTTCTTCAAAAGTTTGGAGAAGCGGGCAAACAGAAATGCCAAGAGGACAATGAACATCATTTGAACCAGCTTCGCGCTGCCATTCATCACGATAACGTGAAAATGTTTATTGACTACGCAGAATGGCTGAACGGTATTTTAACATCTCGAGGGATGAAAACCGATCATTTAATCGATAATTTTGAACGACTTATTAAACAGTTTAAAAAGCAGAAAAATGAAGGGGTACAAAAGCATATTGCCTTTTTGCAAAAGGCAATAGAAAGGCTAGAAAATAAATGAGGTGATGTTTCTTGCCTGAAAAATATATTGAGCTTTCTTCATTGTTGCTATCAGGAAGTCAAGAAGAAGCATGGAAGCTTCTTTCTGAGATAAAGAATTCCGGGCAGGATAGTCTATACATTTATGAAGAGCTTGTGGCAAAAGCGATGGCACACATTGGATACTTGTGGGAAAAAAATGAAGTAACCGTTGCAGATGAGCACCTAGCTACGTCAACGTGTGAATTTATTTTAGCAAGATATCAGTGGGAAAAGCTTAGGGAACAAGAGGTTCCGCCTAAAAACCAAAAAGCCATGTTTTTATGTCTCCAGCATGAACAACATCATCTTGGCTTAAAAATGGCCTGTAATCTCTTTGAAGAAAGTGGCTGGGAAACTCGTTTTATGGGCCCAAATCTTCCGCTTGAGTATGCAACAACAGCAGCAAAAGAATGGAAACCAGATGTGATTTCCCTTTCATTTTCAATTATTTATCATGCAGAACAGCTAAGAGAATATATTGAAGAACTTGAAAGTCTGCCAAATAGTCCAATCGTTATTGTCGGGGGACGGCTTATTTCACAGTATTCTTTTGCTTCACATACGTCTGAGCGAACTGTACTTATCAGTAGTCTAGCAGAAACTCAGAATTGGATAAATCACTATCCACAAGGAGTGGAAACAAGTGTCAGTTAGTCAATATTTACCGCATCCGTATTTCCATGTGAAGCATGATTTCACAATTTTATCTCAATCAGCACAAAGCAACGATGTTTTTCCACATGCAGATAACTTTTTGGAACTTGTGGACTCGGGAAGTAAAAGTAAGGCATTGTCTATTCTAAGCGAGTTTAATAGAATGGCAACATGTGAGCTTACAATGCGCACGCTTTATTCACCATACGCTCTCATGGATGTATCCATTCATTGGCACGCTGGAGAAGGGCATGTGCTTTGTATTGAAAAAGATACACGCCTTACTGAATTAGAACGTTTAGTCTCACAGCACAGAGCTCGACTTGCTGAAACAAATATGGAGCTTTTAGATAAAAAAGAAGAACTTGAGCAAGCTCTAACAAAAGTGAAAAAGCTAAGCTCCCCGCTCATTGAAATTACGAAAAAAGAAGCGCTTGTGCCTCTTTTTGGTGATTTGGATAACGAGCTTATCGAACATAATGAAACACCACTACTTGCTAAGATTTTTGAGAAAGAGTATGATGTTATTTACTTTGATTTTAGCGGCGTTGGAGGGATTACAGACGACGGTGTGTCCAAGTTTGTTGACCTCCTTCACGAACTAGATTTGATGGGTGTTGTACCTAGCGTCGTAGCTATTAAGCCTAAGCATGCCATGCATTTAAACAAAACATCCATTAATATGAAAATTGAATTCCAAAACAGTTTAAGTAAAGTGTTAAAAAAGTCGAACTGTGCCACATAAACCAAAAAGCAGGAAGCATATTTAAAGCTTCCTGCTTTTTGGTTTATGTGAATTTTTCTTGGCTTTCTTTATCATTAAACCACCCATGATGGTGAACAGAAGGGAAACAATCACACCGTTTTTACTCTGCTGTGCTATAAGGAAGTAAAGGGCGGAGATTGCCATAATAATGGTAAAAAGAATTGACATAATAAGTTCGTTTTTCGAAGGCTTGTTTTTCATTATAAATCCGTCCTTTTTTTGTATGATCATTTGTCCTTACATTAGTCTTTTCCCTATTTTATAGGGGGATGAAACATTAGCAAGAAAAGAACGTTAAAAGGTGACTGGAAATAATGGTTATTATTGTATGGAAAGAAGGGAAAAGTTTGTTATCGTAGAATAAAGAAGGAGATATACATGAAAGAACCTTTCAACGATGTTGAAGATCATTTGGATAAAGTGACAGGAAATCCATACAAAGGAAGTCATAAAAACACTCCAAAAAGCATTAAAATGATTGGGTACGTTATAATTGCCTTTTTTGTTGTGTTATTTATTACAACGATTATTGGCATCTTTTTAAATTAGTAAGAAAGCTAGGGAGAACTCCTTACTGCTAGGGAAAATGGAAAAGGTTTGAAACCTTTTTAGAAGTTGTTCGTATAAAAAAGTAAAGGAGGGATAAAGGAAAAGTTAGATTGCATGTTATTAAAAAATAGTAAACTAAAAACATGTTAATTAAAAAAGAGAGGTGCAAATATGACGTTAGTAGTTGAAGGATTAAGCAAACGCTTTGGGTCTAATCAGGCAGTAAACAATCTTTCCTTTACATTACCACGCGGTGAGATTCTTGGTTTGCTTGGTCGTAATGGAGCAGGAAAAACAACGACATTAAAAATGATGCTTGATCTTATTCCAAAAAACGGAGGAAGCGTACATTGGGAAGGGAAAACCTTTTCTAAACGGAACGTAACCTTTGGATATCTTCCAGAAGAACGAGGACTGTATCCAAAAGCAAAAGTGAGCGAGCAGCTACTATATTTTGCAGAGCTTGAAGGGATGAAACGAAAGCAGGCAAAAGAAAAGATTAAAGAATGGCTTGAACGCTTTGAAATTTCTCACTATCACAACAGTACAGCAGGGGAGCTTTCAAAAGGAAATCAGCAAAAAGTTCAGATTATCGCAACCGTCCTACATAATCCAGATATTATCATTTTAGACGAACCATTTAGCGGTCTTGATCCTGTAAACGCTGATTTACTATCACGCATCATTCAAGAAGAGGTACATAAAGGTAAAACATTTATTTTGTCTTCTCACCGGATGGATAAGGTTGAACAGTTTTGTCAGCATATTATTATGATGAAAGCTGGAAATCCAGTTGTACAAGGAACAGTAAAAGAAATTAAAGAAAGTTATGGCTATCGTTATCTTCGTGTCTTGCCAGAGATTGATCAACCTCTTTCTAGTGAGTGGGAGAAAAATGGCTTGTATTATGAGCAAAAAGTAAAAAGTGATGAAGAAGGATTAGCACTACTGCAAGAGGTAAAAGCAAGTGGGACCGCTATTCGAGAATTTACACTTCTTGAGCCAACCCTTCATGAAGTGTTTGTGGAGAAGGTGAGATAATGGGGAATTTCGGGAAAGTACTTGGCTTTCATTTAAAAGAGCAGTTTGGGAAAAAAGGGTTTTGGATTGGAATTATTATTCCTTTTATAGCGATAATTGGTTTTTTTGGGTTTACACATTTTAAAAGTGATGGAGAGAAAGACACAATTGCCATCGTAAATAAAGGTACAAACTATCAAGTATCAGATAATGCAATGTTAGGTAGCTTAAAAGAAGATTACAAGTTTAAATTTTTAGAAGGTAATCAAGTTAGTAAAGCAGAGCAAGGTGTAAAAGATGGAGATTATGAAGCTCTTTATATTATTGAAGAACAATCAGGAAAGCCCGTTCTTGAACAGCGCTACGAATTCACACCACCAGCTTCAGTTACAACGGTGTTACAAGGCACTCTTCAACAGCAGTACAGTGCAAAGGTTTCAACTGAACAAGGCATTTCTGGCGATGTGTTAAAAGAGCTGCAGACGCCAATTACTATTAAAGACACGGTATTAGATTCAGATACAGATGATAAACCAACAGGGGTTGTCTGGGTATTTGTTTTCACAATGTATATGTTTATCCTTTTGTATGGAATAGGTATTGCGAATGGAATTGTTGGTGAAAAAAGCAGCCGCGTAATGGAAATTATGATTACAAAAGTAAAACCTATTACAATGATGTACGGAAAAATTATCTCCAATATGCTTATAGGTCTGGCGAATATTCTCGTTATCCTAGGTTCGTTCCTAATTGTTAAGTCACTGGGATGGGCAGATACTTTAGCCTTAGATTTTATTGATGTAAGCGGCTTTACTGTTTCGATTACTCTTCTGTTTATCTTGTTCTTCTTAATTGGATTTATGTTAAATGGAATGATTTATGCAGCATTAGGGTCACTTGCATCACGTTCAGAAGACATTGGAAACTTCACTTCTCCCCTAATGATGATTTCATTTGCAAACTTCTTTTTAGGAATGATGACAATGGGAGATCCGACGGCTAGTTATATTACAATTTGTTCATACATTCCTGTTCTTACACCAACCCTTATGTTTAGTCGTTATTTAATGGGAAGTGCAGCTGGATGGGAACTTGCTTTAGGAATTGTCATTATTATCGTCACAACACTTCTTATAAGTATTGTTGCGAATCGTTTATACAAACGAGGCGTTATGAAATATAGTGAGAAGATGTCTTGGAAGCAAGTATTTGGGATGATGAAAAAAGAAAGTGTTAAAGGATAAAAGGTTTTAAAAAAAGCCGGAAGATAGCTTAGCTATCTTCCGGCTTTTTTATATTTAGCATGTTGTATTTGTGCTCTCTGTTTCGGCCTTTTGTTTAATATCCTTTACAACATCTTCAATGGTTACATTTTCGAGCGATTTTTCAAGTGCTAACTGTGCAGCTGTGAAGATCGGCATCACTGTTTCTTGAATATTTTTTCCAACAGGGCATTCTGGATTTGGATTGCCATGTATGCTAAATAGCTCATTTTCTTGCACAACGTTTACCGCCTTATACACATCAAGAAGCGTAATAGCAGATAGCTCTTTGGCAAGCTCTGCTCCAGCAACTCCAGGGCGAACATTCACTAATCCTGCATTTTTTAACATCCCCATAATCTTACGAATAACAACTGAGTTTGTATTGACACTTTTGGCAATCCATTCAGAGGAATTAACGTTTTCTTTGTTTAGTTCTAAAAGAGATAATATATGAATTCCGACAGAGAATCGGCTGCTTATAGACATGTCAGTCACCTTCCTTGCACATATTCTAGCCATTTGATAGAAGTTACAAGCATTATTATACACGAAAAGAAAGAAAGGATAGAAGGGAGTGACTTTTCTATTGACAAAAACCCCACTTGTAATTATTATTGTTACATGTAATTTAAATAGTTACAAGTTTATTTTTTTAGGAGGAATAAAGATGAGAATTGGTATTATTGGAGCAAGCGGTAAAGCAGGGAACTTAATTTTGAAAGAAGCGGTAGATCGAGATCATGAAGTAACAGCGATTGTAAGAAATGCAGGAAAGATAGAAAATAAAGAAGTAGACGTTCTAGAAAAAAATATTTTCGACTTAAAGAAAGAAGATCTTCAAAAATTTAATGTTGTAGTAAATGCTTTCAACGCACCACATGGAGAAGAACAGCAGCATATTGAAGCAGGCCGAGTATTAATAGAAGCCCTAAAAGGAACAGATACAAGAGTACTTGTGGTTGGGGGAGCAGGCAGTCTTTATGTTGATAAGGAAGAAAAAACGCGCTTATTTGACACTCCTGATTTTCCTGAAGCATATCTTCCAACAGCTACAAATATGGGGAAAAGCTTAGAGGAATTTAAAAAGACTGAAGATGTAAAATGGACACACCTTAGTCCAGCTGCTTTTTTTGATCCAGCAGGAAAGAGAACTGGTGAGTACAAAACAGGTGGAGAGCAGCTTATCCTAAACAATAAAGGAGAAAGCTATATCAGCTATGAGGACTATGCCATTGCAGTTGTTGATGAAATTGAAAATCCAAAACATATAAAGCAACGCTTCTCTGTTGTAGGAGAAGCTCAATAAAAAAAGAAAAAGCACCCTTTGTTAGCAAGGGTGCTTTTTCATAAATCTCTAGCTAAAGTATCTTTCTTGCGCCATTTTGATTAAAAAGCAACAGGAAGGGAGGATAATCCTTGTGAACTTAAAGTGAACTCCCAGTTAACGTTTCCTCGAGGAACGCTGAGTCGTAGATTAGGCATACGTTTTAAAAGAGTAGAAAATGCAACGTCTCCTTCTATACGAGCTAATGGTGCACCTAAGCATGAATGAATGCCATGTCCAAAAGCAAGATGTTGTTTAATTTCACGTGTAATATCGAGGTCTTCTGAATCTGCAAATTTGAGTTCATCCCGGTTTGCTGATTTTAATATCGGAATAACCATGTCTCCTTTAGACATCTGCTGGCCAGCAAATTCAATATCTTCAGTAGCAAAGCGAGGTCCTGCTATTGTGGCAGGTCCGTTAAAACGAAGCAATTCCTCTACAGCTGAGGGAACTAAATCAGCATTCTCTTTAAGTTTTTCAAGCTGCTCTGGACGATCTAATAATATTAACGTCCCGTTTGCGATTAGGTTTGAAGTTGTTTCATGTCCAGCAAAAATTAATAGAGAAATCATTGAAAGAAGTTCTTCTATGCTAAGTTTATCTCCCTCTTCTTCAATTGCAATCAGCTGGCTAATGAGATCATCGCTAGGATGGTGACGCTTGTCTTCCACAAGCTTTGCGATGTATTCACCAAAAGCTTTTATTTGTTCTGCAACTCCTGGTTCTTTTCTTCCTAGTCCTAAACCATGCGCAATGGCTGAAGACCATTTGTGAATTTTTCCTTGATCTGATTGAGGTACGCCAAGCATGTCAGAAATCACGTTAATTGGTAACGGATAAGCATAGTCTTTCACAATATCCATTTCACCCTTATTTATAACTTGATCAAGCAACTCATCAGCAATTTTCTGAACGCGGGGACGCAAACTTTCCATATAACGTGGTGTAAAAGCTTTTGATACAAGTCTACGCAATCGTTTATGATCAGGGTTATCAACGGAAAGCATTGATTTTCCGGTTAAAAAGGTAGGTGGAGCAGAGGCATCACTGTTACCTTTCCGAATATCTACTTGGCCTTCGATTGTACTTTGATCTACAGTGAAGTGAGTGTGATCTTTTAATAGCTGCATAGCTTCTTCCATACGCGTAACCAACCATGCTTGCTGATTTGTGCCAGGCAGTGGAGATGAAATAGAGATAACAGGTCCTATTTCTCGAAGTTGTGCGAATAAAGGAAATGGATCTTCACCATTCTTGCCACTAAGTAAGCCTAATACTTCTTTTTCAGGTAAACGTTGATTTGAATTCTCCATCATAATCTTCCTTTCATAGAGCATCCTCTAGCAGTGCTCCTTGTTTTTCTACATGCTTTTTTGTAATCTCTTTATAATAAAAACTAAAAATTTTTAATTTTAATTATACCATTAGTTCATTTTTGTACTACTGGTATATTTATTGTACTACAAGTATATAATTATTTTTATCCATTCATCAAGAGATAAGAAAAATTCTATAATGTAAAAGCTACATGAGATATATTAAATAGAAGAGCAAGTATGAATAAAGGAGTTATAAGATGAACAAGAAACAACAAGACATTTTAGAAGAAGCGCACAAGCTTTTTATAGAAAAAGGATATCTTGATACTTCCATCCAAGATATTCTAGAACGAAGTGATATTTCAAAAGGAACATTTTATAAATATTTTTCATCTAAAAGTGAACTTTTATTATCATTGCTGTCTACTTTACAAGAAACAATGATTGTACAACGTGAAAAATTAGCGGATGAATATACCGATAGTGATTGTCATATGTTTGAGAAGCAAATGATTTTTATGATGGATTTTATAGCGGAAAATAACATATCTAAGATTATTGAAACAACATTAGTCTTGAACGAAAAAAAGATTTTTCATTATATAGAAGAACTGAAAATCTCAACTTTAAATTGGATATATAAACGATTTCAACAAATCTTCCCCCAAGGAAAACATTCCGAATTATTTGATGGAGCTGTGTTATTTGATGGGATGCTTAACAATGTTCTTAGAACAAATAAAATCTTAAACACTTCTTTAACAATTGAACATGCTGTTCGTTATTGCATGGAACATACTAAAAAAATGATAGAAACAGGAATTGGGAATAGGGAACCCCTGTTTAGTGAAAAGGTAATCACTTCTTTATTTGAAGAGCGAAGGGATGAGCATTCTTCAACTGAATTTATCCGTGTAACATCAGCATTGAAACGTTTTGTGAAGAACAATGTTGGGGATGAAACGAAACAAAAAGAGTGTTTGGAGATTATTACCTTTATTTATGATGAAGTATTGGAGGATAACGCTTCTCCTCGTAAATTTATCATTAGCAGTTCTCTTTCCTCATTGGAACAGATTGAGCCTGTTACAGGTAGTCGTGAGCTGGAAGAATATAAGAGAGGATTAAATCGATTCATCGGAAATTCAGCAACTAAAGAGGAGCATTAGAGAATTGAATGTAGCGTTTTTTTATGAAATTAATATGGCCAAAACTTCTCTAAACAGGAGAAGTTTTTGGCTTCATTTGTATATAGTTTAATTAGAGTCCTTATTAAAGAACGTCCCTAACAATCTAACTCTTTCTTTACATTAGTACGGTTCGATTGAAACAAAAAGTGAGAAAATCCGTATATAACAGATGCTAATAACAAGATACCTGCTACTATATACACGAAACGGATACTAAACATTTCAGAGATTAGACCTGTTCCTATAATAGCTAAGAGAAAAATGAACTGTACGAGTGTTGATCGTGCTGCCATTATTTTTGTTAAAGTATGCCCATCAGCAGCATTTTGAAAAATTGTTTCTTGGCATAAATCTCTGAGAATATAGGAGGGATCCATAGAGAGAACTAGGATAAGGGCGAGAGTGGGGCTAGATACAACCCCGTACGAAAGGGTGAGAAATCCAAATGAACTAGCTCCTAATAGCATGAGAAGCATCAAGTTCTTATTTAGCTTAATAGACATGCGATATATAAGGAATCCACCAATCATACTTCCTAGATAGTACGCTCCATTAATATATCCCCACCATGTTTCTCCTTTATGCAAAGCTTCTTGTACAAATGCTAAGGATATAGCCCCTATCCATATCACCCCTGCCCAAGACTCTATTAAGTCCATAATAATGAGCACTCTTATCTTTTTATCGGTAAAAAGATATTGCCATCCATTAAATAAACTAGAAGTGAATGACTCCTGTTTAAGGGTATAAGGACTTTTATAGACGGTTCCTATACATAAGAGGGAGATCATCGAAATAAGGATTAAAGATAATGTAAACACTAATGTAGATTCTTTTCCTAAAAAGGCTAATAGAAATCCACCAAATGACCAGCCAATGAATTGAAATGTTTGATCAACTGTAGATAATAAGCTATTAGCTTTTATTCTACTTTCAGATGGTACAATAACTCTAATCATCGTTGTTTTCAAGGGGGAGAACCAGCCATTAAAGAATGAAACAACCCCAATGATTGAAAAGGTTAGGAAAATTAGAGCTGGTGAATCCTTTTCAGTCAATAAAAACAATAAAATTAGTAAGAAAGTAAACTGCATAATTTGTGACAGCAAAAGAAGAGGCTGAAAGTGAAGTTTAGTAGAAAATAGAGGAAGCATAGTGCTTCCTAACATACGAGCAAGTATACTCACTAGTGTAACGAGAGATGTGAGAAATGTGGAATCGGTTAGATGATGAAGAAATAAGATAACTGTCATTGTATATAAAGAAAAGCCTAAGTTAGTTGTTACTTGACTAATTAAAACGGAATAATATGATTTGTTCATAACAGGAATCTCCTATTCTAGTATATAACCAATGGTCCCATTCTATTTTACTTCATGTGGTATTATTTTCTATATAATAGCTTGATGAAGGGGGAGTGTTTAATGAAAGAGATAGAACTAAAAGAACATCTTTATATTCTTGAAGAAAAATTGCTACAACCAGACGTGCGCAAATCTGTTGTAGAGTTAGAGGAGTTTTTAGCACATGATTTTGTGGAATTCGGAAGTTCTGGTCGTATTTTTAATAAAGAAATAACGATAGATAGACTTCCTAATGAAGAGACTGTAGGCGAAATGACAATAACAGACTTTGAGATTAAACTATTAGCACCCCACATTGTTTTAACTACCTTTAGATTACTTAAACATAGGTCTATGGAATATTCCCTACGCAGTTCTATTTGGAAGTTAACAGGTGAACAGTGGCAAATGCTCTTTCATCAAGGCACTTCTACAAAGGCACCTTAAGTTTTGATTAGCCATCACTATATAAATTCGTTTTGTATAAATATATTAGGATGCTCGATGATATTGAACTTTTCAATATCGAATGTACTTCAACTTTTCTAAGGGGGAAAAACATATGGTTGGCGCGGCTCGAAATATTGAACCACCTTATTTTGCAGTGATTTTTACTTCACAGCGGACTGAAGGAGATAAAGGATATGAAGTAATGTCTAATAAAATGGTCGAACTGGCTTCTAAGCAGAAAGGCTTCTTAGGGATAGAAAGCGCTAGAGATCGAGAGTTAGGGATTACAATCTCCTATTGGGATTCCCTAGAATCAATAAAATCTTGGAAAGAAAACTCCGCACATAAGGTAGCGCAAGATAAAGGGAAAAGGGAATGGTACAAAAATTTCTCGATTAGAGTTTGTAAAGTTGAAAGACATCGTTTTTTTGAGATGTAATGCTTTCTATATGAATCTATTATATATTTCAAAAATATCTTGCTCAATGGGCTTTGAAAGGGTTAAGTGAGTATTTGCATCCCCAATTTAATTCATAATTGCTCTAGAAGTGGCAACAGAAAGAGAGGAAAGAAAATTACGTATAATAGCTGATGTGTTTAATTATGGTTAAACACATCGGTAGATAAATGCTTATTATATATATCTTATATACCAAATGTTCATTGCATGAATTATAGAAATATAAGCAAGAATTATATTTTTCTAGAAGTATACTTAGAGGGCGTATCTTTTACGTTTATATGCTCTTTTCTCCAAAGAACAAGGGCTGTAGCAGCCATCCATAAATAAACGGATCCATATAGTATTCGCTGTAATAGTCCCCCAGGAAGCTCAGGAAATAAAGGAAGCAAAAGGATTAGAAGAAGTGAAATCGTGGTGACAGACGAACAGAAAAAAGTCCACAGTGCTAATTTCGGTCTTGCTTTCCGAATAGATATACCAATTATTAAGAGGGCGGGGATTTGAACAATCATTCCTGGAAAAGAAGAGAGTGTATGCCAAAGAAAATGAAGATCAGCGGGGACAATTCCGGAAATGCTATAGCTTATTCCAAAGGTGATAAGCAATGCAGTGGCAATCTTAGTTTTTTGCTTATGAGGCCAAAATTGATGTAGCCCAATGCTCCCTGTTAAAATGACAAGACCCGTAATGGTAAATGTCCAATTCATTAGCAAATGATAAGGAGAGCAGATTTCATAAGAAGCAAGAATGTACGTGTTCTTTCCACACGTTGTTACTCCAAGATCACTCATTGGTTGTTGAAAAAAACTGTAGGAAACAGTACTTGCCCTAATAACGATATATTCGGTGAGAAAATAAAAGACGAGAGATATCCAACATATAAACCCTACTTTTTTCAATACAACGTGTTGTTTTCGTGCAAAGAAAATCGTGCAGATTATAAGAATAAAGATTCCGGCCATTAAAAAATACGGTGCATAACTGTTCATTTCCTTCCTCCTTTAATGAAACTATTTACATAAATTGTATGAAGGTCAAGCGGTGTATATTTATTATATGGGGGATGTGTGAGAGAAGTAAGTGGTTTCAGACCGATAAAATAGTAAGACTGGGGTTGTATGTAGAATATAAAAAAAGATAATTTGTCTTCCCTTTATAGACATACTTACAAGCTTGCGTAATAAGAGGTGAAAGTTTCAATTGTAAAAAGGCCAGCCATAACTATATTTATAGCTTGTTTCGTGTTTATGGATGTAAGGATGATTATTCAATCCTCATATGTTTGAGAAGAGTCATGAATTACTGAGTTTTAATATTGTTTAAACGAAATAACACCAATTACTATAAAATGATGTTATATATAGTAATAGGGCTCGTTAATACCAAATAAACTTACAAATCGAAAAGGAGAAGTCCATGATTAAAGGAGAAAATATACATCTACGCCCATTTACCACTGATGATGCTCAATCATTGCTAGATTTGCAAAAAGAGAACCGCAATTTTTTTGAACAGTTTGCCATGACCCGCAGTGGTGACTTCTATACAATTGAAGGTCAAGTGAAAAGAATTAAAGAAGCTGCTGAACATGTAAAACAAGATCAAGACTATTATTTTGGTATCTTTGAAAATGGTGAGGACAAACTAGTAGGGACGATTAATCTTTTTCATATTATCCGAGGGTCATCTCAAAGTGCTGTTATTGGCTATTTTTTAGACGAAAAATATAACGGCAGAGGACTTACGACTGAGGCTACAAAGTTAATTGTAAATTATGCATTTGGCGAATTGAAGTTACATCGAATAGAAGCTGGAGTACAACCTCATAATATTGGTTCTATACGTGTACTAGAAAAAGCAGGCTTTCATAAAGAAGGAATTGCTAGACAAAACCTTAAGGTAAATGGAAAGTGGAGAGATCATCAAGTGTTAGCTATGATTAATCCAAAAGACTGATATCAATACATAAACGTACGCGATTGTTTACTGTTCTTATTTGCCTTTGTCTTATGGTAACTATTTCTTGGTTTTCTATGAATAGAGTTGTTGTTTCCGAGTCAAGATTGGAGACAACAACTTTATTAGTTTAATGGTAACTATTTATAAGACGTCTATTAAAATTCTTAATTATAATAAATAAATGTTAAGGTTATATTACATAAATGAAATTAACAGGCTCTATATAAATTTTTTAGACTATAGCTTATGTACTAAAGAAATCTTGATACCCCTTATTTCTTCGAGTGTACATTCACTTTCTCTTCTCAGTAAAAAATTCTGTAGTAATCAATACCCTATTGTTTATTAACAACAATTGATAATTTGTAGTTAACATGTTTGTTTAATTCGATAAGAAACTGATCTAATGATTCATTGGATGAGAATTTACATTCGAGAAGATAACAACCATCTCCGCTAATCTTATAATTATTAATCACATATTTTTCTTGCTTCTTTACAAAAGAGAGATATGGCTGATGATGAGTATCTTTAGTATAAATATTAATTAATGCATGAACAGAGTATCCCATTTTCACATCATTTACTTTGATGGTATATCCTTCAATCACACCGCTATCTTCTAATTTAGCTACTCTAGAAGCGGCTGCTTGTCCTGTCAAATGAACTTTCTCACCTAACTCTTTCATCTTGATGCGGCTGTTCTTAGATAGTTCTTCTAATATATGCATATCTGTATGATCTAACATGTATTCAAATCCTTTCAAAAATCAAGTGAAACGGCCAAAAGACTTGATTTTATCCCTGTATTCGCTATGTGTTCCTAGTATAAACTATCCGTATATTAAAAAAAAGGAGTTAGTAACCATGAATATTAAACACATTCGAAATGCAACATTAGTTGTAGAATATGCAAATAAAAAATTCTTAATTGATCCAATGTTAGCTGAGAAAGGAACATACCCTCCTTTCCCAAATTCTCCAAGACAAGACGAAAAGAATCCTTTAGTGAGCTTACCCACATCTGTTGACGATATTATAAATGGAATTGATGCCGTTATTTTGACTCACCTTCATTTAGATCACTTTGACGAAGCGGCTAAAGAAGTGCTGCCGAAAGACATTAAAGTGTTTGTGCAAAATGAAGAAGATGAGGAAGAAGTTAAAAATGCCGGTTTTCAAAATATAGAGGTGTTAACAGAGGATACAATTTTTGAAGGTATTGGATTAGTCAAAACAAAAGGCGAGCATGGAAGAGGAGAAATTTTAAAGCTTGCAGGTTTAGTATGTGGAGTTGTTTTCAAACATTCAAGTGAGAAAACATTATATGTAGCAGGAGATACAGTATGGTATGACGGGGTTCAAGAAGAGATTAGTAAGCATAACCCAGAAATCATCGTAGTCAACGGGGGCAATAATCAATTCTTTGAAGGTGGTTCTCTTGTTATGGGAAAAGCGGATATATATGAAGTATACAAAGCAGCATCGAACGCTCAAATTGTTGTCGTTCACATGGAAGCTGTCAACCACTGGGGATTGTCTCGTGAAGATTTACACACCTTTATTCAAGATAAAGATATGTCTTCTCGTATTGAAGTTCCAGAGGATGGAGAAGAATACATCTTTTAAGTAAAAGGGAAGAAGAAATAAAAATGTCAGTCCAAGCAAATGAAGAATTAGTTCGTCGTTTCTATGAAACAATTGAACAAGAAAATTATAGGGCATTGGAAGACTTTTTTCTCAATCCTTTTAAATAACAAGAAGACCCTTAACGTAAGGGTCTTCTTTATAAATTGATTAAAATAGGTTTGTTTCACTTAGGAAAAGAAGATAGACATATAAATTTCATCTACATATTCATTATGAAAATAGGCTTGTTCTTTCATAATACCTTCTTGTTCGAACCCAACTTTTTTATATAATTGATATGCTACCTCATTAGAAGCAAAAACGGTTAAGGATAGCTTATGAAGGTTATTTTCTATACACCAATTTAGTGTATAGTTCATAAATTGCTTGCCAATCCCCATTCCTTGTGCTTTGGAAATCAGCCATGTACGGAAGAGACCTGTATGACGCTTCATTTTAATTTCGCCTCTTAGAACACGAGCAATACCTAGCACTTCTCCTTCTACTTCAGCTACAACGTACATATGATTGTTCTGTTCTACTTCCGCAATGAAATTTTGCTCTTCTTGAATTGTACGTGGTTCATCTTTTTGAATAAATTCCCCAGCTTCAATAATTTCTCTGACTGCCGTTGTAATGTGCTCTGCATCACTTGCTTGCGCAGGACGAATAGTCACCTCACGTCCATCTTTTGCTTTAAATTTCACTATGTTTTTCTCAGCTGTAATCATCTATATCAACTCCTGTATTTCCAACTTTAGTAATGCTATTTCATATTCAGAGTGAGTAATTTCTTTTTCACTTTTTGGTCTAACAATCAAGCGGAATAAACCCTTTTTGAAATGCTTATTTTTACACAGACCTACTAGAAATGCAATTAAATACGCTGAAGAATCATTATTTAGAATTTTCTTTGTGTTTTTTACTTTCATAACTTATTTTTTAATTACTTCAGTCACAATGTAGAAAGAATTCTTAGAAAAAACTTACATACAGTCTAATGATAAAACAGGGTATTAAAAATATAATTTGTTTGAAGAGGTTGAAAATCAAAAGAATAGTGACTAATGCAACAAAAAGGAGAGATATAGATGTTTTTAAAAAAACTCACGAGCAAACATTCACTTACCGTTATTTATTGTAGAAATGGACTCTTACAAACGTGTAAAGGAAAGGTTCATCAGCTAGACTTGTCTCAACAAACCCTTTTTATAAAAGATAAAAATCAGCAAATCTATTCTATTTCTTTATTTGAAATAAAAGAAATTTGTTAATTTTTATCTTTATGAAGCTAATAAAATAAGTAAGCCTAAAGTTATGATTTCATAAGCATTTTCTATAAAACATAAGGAGACTGAGATGATAAATAGACAACTTAAAAATAAAAAGACGTTTAAAGAATTAGTAAAAGAAAACAGGGAGGCATTACTTCAAGATAAGCAAGCTTTGGAAAAGATTGAAAAGCGTATTGAAAAACGTTACGAGCTTTTAAATAAATATTAAGGACGTAATGATCGTGCTTTTCACTTCATTTAGTTATAAAAAATATAGTAATAATGTTAGGTTCCTTTCCTAAGAAGAATACAACTATTAATATCTGTAAAATCAAATATCTAAAAAATGATGTTTTTCTACCCACGAATAAACATACTTGATAAATGTTTTAGTTGCGGGAGAACTGTTGGGCTTAGCAGCGATACCGATAAGCCGAAAACAATCTTTCTCTAACTTAGCAACATGCACATTATCAGGAATATGAGTTAGCGTCATTTCTGGGCGGACACTAATACCTAAATTATTTTGGACCATCGCCATAATGGCTTGATCATCGGAAACTTCAAATTTCACCTTGGGCTTGATGTTATTTTCCCGGAAAATCTGACGTGTCTCATTATCCCAAGATTCTTTAGGCATGATGAGGGGTTCTCTTTCTATTTGCTCAAAAGAGATTTTATCTTGTCTAGAAAGAGGGTGCTCGTTTGACAGGATACAAACCATTTTATCTTTTTTCAATGGTCGAAATTCAAAAGACTTAGATGAAGGTGAAACAAGGAAACTACAATCAATTATGCCTGTTGAAATCCACTTTTCTAATGTAGAATAATCCCCTTCAAGTAATTTTATTTCAATACCCTCATAATCATCTTGAAACTCTTTTATGATATAGGGCAACCATTGAGTGGCAACACTAGTAAATGAGCCTACTCTTACTACTCCAACTTCTAATCCATTTATTGCTGCAGCTTCCTGCTTAATTGTATTATTTAAAATTAGAATATCACGAATATATGGAAGCATATGTTCACCATTATGTGTTAAATGAATACCTGACCGATTTCGAGTAATTAAAGAAAAGCCTAACTCATTTTCAAGACTCGTAATAGCGTGACTTATGCCAGGTTGTGTTAACTTTAATATCTCTGCAGCTTTTGTTAAACTACCGCATTGCACGATCGTGTAAAAGACTTCAAATCTACTTAAGGTCATGATATTCTCCTTTTATATAAGTTATTCTTATGTATTATATTATAAACATTCATTTTACTAATGTGAAATAGTCAAGTTATACTAGAAATAATTCATTGACTCTATAAGGGCTATTAACAATGAATGGATCAATTAAATAAATCAATATGTATTCCTTTTGAATAGAGATATAAAGCTTTATTGTTATTTTAAAATATAAATTGTAAGCGCTTTTAATTAAATTTAAGCTGTATAATTTATATTGATAAGCATCCTGTTTTAATAATGAAATTCTTTTATTTAAAGAGTTAGTGGGGTGTATTTAGAAAGTGTGTTAGAACATATGCCCTCTGTGTTGAATATGTATAGAAATTTATTAATATAATAAATATCTAAATCATATTAAATTCAAAATAGCTATAAAACATTTAGTCGTATGAACATGAAGAATAGTACAAGTTTAAAATTCTAAAAATTCATACAAGTTATACGAACTTATTCTATGTTTTGAGATATTAATCAAGGGGGGATTTCAATGAATTTTGAGGGGAAATTGTCGGTACAGGAAATTTTACAAACTCAACATTTTGAAGATGCAAAAGTAATAGGGGGAGAAGCTGGTATCCATCGACTTATTAGGTGGGTTCATGTTTTAGAAGTAACATCTATTCAAAACCTTTTACATGGTAATGAACTTATCCTTTCTACGGGAGTAGGGTGGAAAGAGGATCATAACTCCTTTTACTCGTTAGTTCAGCAATCTATTAATGCTAATGCTGCTGGACTGTGTATAGAACTAGGAACTTACATATCAAAAATTCCTCAAAAGATTATAGATTTAGCTAATTCCTATGATTTCCCAATCATCGTTTTCTTTAAAAAAGTAAAATTTATTGATATTACCCAAGAGGTTCATAGTTTATTAATCAAAAAACATTATCAAATACTTGAAGATTTAGAGGAGTATTCAAGCAATTTAAATCAATTACTTCTCTCTCCTGATCCCCATAAAAAGATTTTGGAATTTTTACATGGTTATTTAAAAGTAACTGTATTCTACATTTCTAATCAAGGTGAAATCCAAGTCATTCCTAGAAAAACCCCTATGGAACAAGAAAAAATACTTCAAGCTCTTCAAACAGGGGAAGTTACCTCAAATCTACATATTGCTCATCAATCTGTACAAGCTTTAGATCATACTTTTGCGGATTTATTTATTGTTTCAGAAAGAGAGGAAATTACCGAATTTGACTCTCTAATTCTAGATCGTAGTGCTATAGCATTAGCTCAAAGTCTTCTGCGTGAACTCTATATTGAAGAACAAAGAAAAACGGAAGAAGGGGAATGGGTTCGAACCTGGTTGGCGGGCAAAAATAGTGAAGAGCAAATCCATAAATATCTTTTAGAAATCGATCCTAACCTTAGACCGAACGGATGCACTGTCTTACTTTGCAAGGCAGAGAACCTAAATAAAGTAACTTCAGAATTTAATTATTTTAAATTATATACTCGTTCTATTTTCGAACGTAAAGGAATTTTTCTCTTAACACACATTGAGAAGGATACAATTATTTTTATTCTTCTTAACAATCGTAAGGATAACGATTTTAAATATAGAGTACAGGAAGTCATTGACCATTTAAAAGGATCTGAGTTTATCAAAAAACAGAAACTGTCCCACCTTGAGTTTAGCGTAGGAAAATTCGTGAATAATTTAGATTATGTTAAAAGTAGTTATCATACTGCAAAGGAAACAATGAGTCTGCGCGAGAAGATGCCAAACGAATTGCTTAATTACTTTTATGAAGACTTATACATTTTCCGCCTTGTTTTGGCAGCTAATAGTCAAGGGGTTCTGCATGAGTTTATTCATGATTATATAGGACCTGTTCTCCTACATGATCAACAAAATAATGGAGAATTATTAAAAACTTTAAAAGTATATTTGCAATGTAAAGGTGCAAAGAAAGAAACAGCTGAACAACTTCATATTGTTCGTCAAACACTTTACCACCGACTTGATCGGCTGTACGAATTAATTGGAAGAGATTTTATGGAACCTTATAAACGCCAAGCAATTGAAGCTTCTATTTCTGCCTATGAATATGCTTCTGCATCTAAGTTTTCATATGAATATATTTCTAAATTTAAATCTTCATAATTTGTAAAGAAACCCACGAACAGGGTTTCTTTTTTTATATGACAACATGTAAAAAAATTATAAATTATAAAGCTTATATTGCAGAAAAAACCGCCTGAATATTTTACACAGTGTCCAATGATAGAAGAGGTTATGAAAAATATAATAAGTTCAAACAATCTTTTATATTTTGAAAACAGGAGGGTTTTTAATGGAATCAACAAAAACTATTCAAACATTAAAGAACTACATAGGAGGAGAATGGATAGAATCTCAAACTCAACAAATAGAAGAAGTTCCTAATCCAGCTACAGGAGAAATTATAGCTCGTGTCCCTTTCTCGACTCAACAGGAATTAGATCATGCTGTTTCTGTTGCTAAAGAGGCTTTTAAAAAGTGGAAAAAGGTTTCTGTTCCTAAGCGTGCTCGTATTCTGTTTCGTTATCAACAATTATTAGTTGAACATTGGGGTGAGTTAGCAAAGCTTGTTACTTTAGAAAACGGAAAGAGCTACAACGAAGCTTATGGAGAAGTCTTGCGTGGAATTGAATGTGTGGAATTTGCGGCAGGAGCACCAACTTTAATGATGGGTGAGCAACTCCCTGATATTGCTACTGGCGTTGAATCTGGAATGTATCGCTATCCGATTGGTGTAATTGGAGGAATAACGCCATTTAACTTCCCTATGATGGTGCCGTGCTGGATGTTCCCACTTGCTATTGCGTGCGGAAATACGTTTGTATTAAAGCCATCTGAAAGAACACCATTATTGGCGAATCGCTTAGCTGAATTGTTTCAAGAAGCAGGACTTCCGGATGGCGTATTAAATATCGTCCATGGAGCCCACGATGTGGTAAACGGCATCTTAGATAATGAGGATATAAAGGCTGTATCTTTCGTTGGTTCTCAACCTGTAGCTGAATATATCTATAAAAGAGCAGCTGCTAATGGTAAACGTGTACAAGCTCTTGCTGGTGCAAAGAATCATTCCATTGTGATGCCAGATGCTGATCTAGAGATTACGGTAGATAATATTATTGGTGCTGCGTTTGGATCTGCGGGAGAGCGTTGTATGGCAGCTTCGGTTGTCGTCGCTGTGGGAGAAGTAGCAGATCAATTAGTCAATCGATTAAAGGAAGCAGCAGACGAAATCAAGATGGGAAACGGCATAGATGAAGGTGTATTCCTTGGACCAGTCATTCGTGAAGAACATAAGAAACGTACGCTGAAGTATATTGAGTTAGGTGAAAATGAAGGAGCTTCTCTCATTCGTGATGGAAGAACAGACGTGGAAAATGAACAAGGTTATTTTGTAGGACCGACAATCTTTGACAATGTACAGACCCAAATGAAAATTTGGCAAGAGGAAATCTTTGCTCCTGTCTTATCGATTGTTCGGGTAGATACTTTAAAAGAAGCCATTGAGCTCACAAATAAATCTGAATTTGCTAATGGTGCTTGCTTATATAGTGATAGTGCTAAAGCGATTCGTGAATTTCGTGAAGAAATCGATGCAGGTATGCTAGGTGTAAATCTAGGCGTTCCAGCTCCAATGGCATTCTTCCCATTCTCAGGTTATAAGAAATCTTTCTATGGCGATCTTCATGCTAATGGTAAAGATGGCGTAGAATTCTATACTCGTAAAAAAATGCTTACTGCTCGCTATTAAGGTAAGTATATAAAATTATAAAAAGGTAGAATGGAGTTGATTATTGTGCAAGTAACAGAAGGAATGAAAAGCTTACAAGAAACAGATGAAAAGTACCTTTGGCATGCTATGAAAGGGGCAAGTGCAAATCCTTCAAATCTCATTATTAACAAAGCAGAAGGAGCTTGGGTAACGGATATTAATGGAAACCGTTACTTAGATGGGATGTCTGGTCTTTGGTGTGTGAATGTTGGATATGGTCGAAAAGAACTTGCAAAAGCAGCGTATGAACAGCTTGAAGAAATGCCCTATTTCCCTTTAACTCAAAGTCATATTCCGGCGATAAAACTTGCTGAAAAGTTAAATGAATGGCTTGGCGGCGATTATGTTATTTTCTTTTCGAATAGTGGATCAGAAGCAAATGAAACAGCCTTTAAGATTGCTCGTCAGTATCATCAGCAAAAAGGAGATTATGCACGTTATAAATTTATTTCACGATACCGTGCTTACCACGGAAATTCAATGGGGGCACTTGCTGCAACAGGTCAAGCACAACGTAAGTACAAATATGAACCATTAGGACAAGGCTTTTTACACGTAGCACCCCCTGATACGTATCGAAATCCAGAGGATATTAATACACTTTCAAGTGCCAGGGAAATTGATCGTGTGATGACATGGGAATTAAGTCAAACGGTTGCGGGTGTCATTATGGAGCCAATTATTACGGGCGGTGGCATTTTAATGCCTCCAGATTTATACATGGCGAAAGTGAAAGAAATTTGTGAAGACCACGGTGCGTTGCTTATTTGTGATGAGGTTATATGTGGCTTTGGTCGAACGGGTAAACCATTTGGATTTATGAACTATGGAGTTCAACCAGATATCATTACAATGGCAAAGGGGCTTACAAGTGCTTATCTTCCTTTGTCTGCCACAGCAGTCAAAAGAGAAATTTATGAAGCATATATGGGTAGTGAGGATTATGATCGTTTCCGTCACGTTAATACATTTGGAGGAAACCCAGCTGCTTGTGCTCTAGCACTGAAAAACCTAGAAATTATAGAAAATGAAAACCTTATTGAACGCTCTAGAGAATTAGGTGAGCGCTTATTAGTTGAATTAGAGGATGTAAAAGAACATCCAAACGTAGGAGATATTCGTGGCAAGGGACTGCTTTTAGGAATTGAATTCGTAAAAAATAAACAAACGAAAGAACCAATTGAAATAACAAAGATAAATCAAGTTATCAATAGGTGCAAGGAAAAGGGATTGATTGTTGGTAAAAACGGCGACACCGTTGCGGGGTATAATAACATACTACAGCTATCTCCTCCTTTAAGTATTACGGAAGAAGACTTTATGTTTATTGTTAAAACGTTAAAAGAGAGCATAGCTCAATTGTAATAACGTAGAAGTAATCGTAGTTAAAAGATCTTAAAAAGTAGTAGAAATGAAGAGGAAATCAAAACAGATGATGTACATTGTTCTCTCTATCATGCAAACAATGATATGAGTTGTAAGATGAATATAAAATATACTGATACAAAAGGATACCAATCTATTCTTTTGTATCAGCTCTATTGAATTTAATTTTTATTTTAAATAAGTACAACATTTCATACATAAGAGGATACGATGAAAACCAATAAGGTTCTAACATGGAAAAAAATCATTTAATTATATACATTATGGTTGCTTTTCTTTGCTTAAGAGCCATTAATAGGTGCATAGGTAATAGAATGAAGGGATTAGGACCATTCTTTTACCGATCCTTACTACTCTTAAATGTGAATTTTGAAGACGAAACATACGTTTTATCATATTGAATGTCTAAAACGATTTCCTTAATAGAGTAAAATCGTTTTTTTTATCTATTACTTTACTTCATTTTCTATCTCAACCTCACCATTATTTTCTTAACACTATTAATATACCAATTATTTATAAAGACCACGGATAAAATGTTTAGATTTCAAGGTAATTATGATCAATTTACATAATGGGAAAACATCTCAGTGTATGATGGTGGAACCGAAATCCTTAACACACTGTCTAATGTTAAATTTTTGTGAGTGAATTATCTTAATATTATTAATATTTAGTTAAATTTAAAGTGTTTTATTAAGTGATATTGCTAGAAATATGAAAAAAGGTGAGGGGGAATAGGAGAATCTATTGATGAATGGGAATGCCATTACTAAGAAAAAACACTGTATGTAAGTAAATGTGTATCATCTTACTAGAATTGTTAGGAGAAATGAGGTTTCAAAAGATGATTTCCATTGATGAGAGGGGTATTTTTTATGGAGACATTAGTAAATTGGTTAAATAGTTATGTTTGGAGTCCTGTACTGGTTTATACCTTACTTGGATTAGGTTTATTTTACTCAATTGCTACTCGTTTTCTTCAGTTTAGACTTTTTAAGGATATGATAAAACTAGTATTTGAAAGCAAAAGTTCTGAAGCTGGAGTATCTTCTTTTCAGGCTTTAGCATTATCTATATCAAGTCGGGTAGGAGTAGGAACAATCGCAGGGGTAGCTACTGCAATTGCATATGGAGGACCTGGTGCTGTATTTTGGATGTGGTTTATGACCTGTTTAGGAGCATGCACCTCATTTATTGAAACAACGCTTGCGCAAGTATATAAAAGAAAATTAGATGGAGAGTTTCGAGGTGGCACACCTTACTATATTGAAAAAGGTTTAAAGCTAAAGTGGTTAGCAGTATTGTTTGCTGTTATAACGATGATTGTAGCATCCATTTTAATACCAGGTGTTCAAGTAAATACTGTTGCTTCGGCTATGAATACTGCATTTGGTGTAGAGCCAGTATTTACAGGGATCGTATTAGTGGTTGCGCTTTCATTTATTATTTTTGGAGGCGTCAAACGAATTGCAAAAACAGCTGAGGTTATTGTTCCCTTTATGGCTAGTGCTTACATTATCGTTTGTATCATCGTTTTAGTTGCTAATGCCTCTAAAATTCCTGAAATGTTTGTGCTTATTTTTACAAGCGCCTTTGGTACACATGCTGCGTTTGGTGGAATTATTGGATCAGCTATTACATGGGGAGTAAAAAGGGGGACTTTTGCTAATGCAGCTGGGTTTGGTAGTGAAACATTTTATCCTGCTGCTACAGAAGTGTCCCATCCTGCCAAACAAGGATTAGTTCAAGCTTTCTCAGTATATATTGATACATTAATTATTTGTTCAGCAACTGCGTTTATGATCCTTGTCACAGGTATGTATAATGTAACACCAGAAGGAAAACAACCTATTGTAAATAACCTTGGAAATCATGAGCCAGGTCCAATTTATACTCAAAATGCTGTTGAATCAGTAATCCCGGGCTTTGGCGCTCCTTTCATTGCGATTGCTATTCTATTCTTTGCATTTACGACACTTATAACTTACTTTTATATGGCAGATACAAATTTAGCTTTTCTTAATCGAAATCGAAAAGTAAAGTTAGTTTGGCCTAAACATGTTTTAAGGATAGCGTTGTTGATCACTGTTTTTTATTGCAGTATAAATACGTCTGCATTTGCTTGGGCATTAGGTGACTTAGGTTTTGGTATTATGGCTTGGTTAAACCTTTTTAGTATTTTCCTGCTTACCAAAACGGCCCTAAAAGTATTAAAAGATTATGAGAGACAAAAGAAAGAAGGGAAAAATCCTGTATTTGACCCTACAAAGGTAGGAATTTCGGATGCAGAGTTTTGGGAAAAAGAAAGCCTTGAAAAAGAAGATGCTGAACGAAAGGATCGGAAAGTTATTTCATCATGATAAAAATCCGTTTGTAAATTCTTTGCGTTATAACTCAAAAGTAAATGATTGATGTTTTTAAAATCTACCGATAACCAACGCTATCTTGAAATTTAATGAAGATATCGTTGGTTATTTTTATTTCTAAAAAATTAGCCTAATTGTTTAGTTTTGACCAGAGGGATAGTCATATAGAGGGAAATAACAGGATTCATACCTTATCTCATCAATAATTGCTGGAATGTGTACTGAGCATTCTTGATACGTGTCTAATTTACAAGTCTCTACTTCTTACACAGTGTCCAATGTAACGATGAGTAATATATTTTATCTTTAAATTAATCACATATTAGAAATTAGTTATCAAATAATGGAGAAGGGGAGAGAGTAATGAATCTAATCATAAATGAAGTTGAATCAGCCTTAATTAGCAACGATATTACCCAAAAGATGTATATCAATGGTGAATGGACATTAAGTGAAGGAAATCAAACAAGGGAAATTATCAATCCTGCAAATAGTAAAGTAATTGGAACTGTTACTGAAGGAACAGAAGTAGATGCCAAAAAGGCTATCGCAGCTGCTAGGAAGGCATTTTATGAAGATGGATGGATGAATAGTAGAGCTCGAGATCGTGCAGAACTTCTTCTTCAAATCTCAAATAAATTAGAAGAGAGAAAAGAAGAATTTGCTTATTTAGATACATTGAACAATGGAAAAACATTACGAGAATCAATAGCTGATGTTGAGGATGCGGTAAATCAATTGCGTTATTATGCTGGGTTAGCAACGAAGCCTCATGGTCAAACATATGACGTTCCGGACGATATTCAAGCAATGGTCGTTCGTGAAGCGATTGGGGTTGTGGGCATTATTGTTCCATGGAACTATCCATTAGTAATGGCTAATCAGAAAATTGCAGCTGCCCTTGCTGCTGGATGCACAGTAGTAGTCAAGCCAGCTCAGCAAACACCGCTTTCTCTCATTCGTTTATTTGAAATTATTGATGAAGTAGGATTTCCACCAGGTGTTGTAAATCTAGTGTTAGGAGCCGGAAGTAAGGTTGGAGCAGAATTAGTTGCTAATCCGGATGTTGATAAGATTTCCTTTACTGGTGGTACTGATACAGGCATTAGATTAATGAAATCAGCAGCTGATACTGTGAAAAATATCAGTCTAGAGTTAGGAGGTAAATCCCCTAATATCGTTTTTGCTGATGCAGAGTTCGACACAGCCGTTGATTATGCATTATATGCTATATTCGCAAACCAAGGTCAAGTTTGTTCAGCGGGCTCCCGTCTACTATTAGAAGAAAGCTTATATGATCGTTTTGTATCTGAGCTAGTAAAACGTGCCAAGATGATTAAAGTAGGTCCTGGTTGGATGGATGGTATTGAAATGGGTCCACTTGTTTCAGAAGACCATATGAATACCGTTCTTAATTATATCGAGATTGGAAAAAATGAAGGAGCTACCTTACTTTGCGGTGGTAACCGAATTGTTGAAGGAGAGTTTGGTAAAGGGTACTTTGTTGAACCTACAATTTTTGGTGATACGAAACCTGATATGAGAATTGTACAAGAAGAGATTTTTGGACCTGTCTTAGTTATTCAGACCTTTACAACAGAAGAAGAAGCTATTGAACTAGCTAATGGAACAGACTTTGGCTTAGCAGGAGCTGTGTTCTCACAAGATGGAGCGAAAGCGCAACGTGTCATTCGCGGTTTACGTGCAGGGATTACATGGATTAATACGTATCATCCAACGTTTAATGAGGCTCCTTGGGGAGGCTACAAGCAGAGTGGAATTGGAAGAGATTTAGGAACGTATGGCTTTGAGGAGTATCTAGAAACCAAACAAATTAATGTAAATCTTAAAGTAGAACCATCAGGGTTCTTTGAGGGGAAATAAGAGTATTTAAACCATTCTTTTTTAGAGGGGAATGCAAATGGAAAGTTTTGACGTTATTGTCATCGGAGCTGGTGTAATTGGATCTAGCGTAGCCTATCATTTGGCTAAAAAAGGGTTGGATGTTGCATTAATTGAAAAAGGCGGTATTGCATCAGGTACTTCTAGTAGATGTGACGCAGTAGCCTTAATTTGCGATAAAAAACCAGGTATTGACACTGAAATTGGCTATGCAAGTATTCAACTTTTTAAACAATTAGCAAAAGAATTTTCGGTAGATTTTGAATTTGCTTCAAGAGGAAGTCTCTATGTTTGCGAGACAGATAAAGAGCTAGAAATTGCCAGAGGATATGTTTCTGAACAAGCTAAAGATGGTTATGATATGCGCATGGTTGACAAACAAGAATTACAGCAAATTGAGCCCTATTTAGCAGATGATTTAGCTGGTGGGATATGGACAGAGGTAGACTCGTCTATGAACCCTTATAAATTATGCTATGCGTTTGTTGAAGAAGGAAAAAAGTTAGGGTTGAAAGTCTGTGACTATCATTCTGTACAAGATATTACACTAGATAACAAAGGAAGAGTTGAAAGTGTAGTAACAGATCGAGGTACCTTTAAAACCAAAAGAATTGTGAATTGTGCCGGAGTATGGTCACCTAAAATAGCTCAAATGGTAGGAGTTCATATCCCGATTAAGCCAAGAAAAGGCATGGTATTAATATCTGAAAAAACGCCGTTTAAGGTAGCAAGTCAAAAAGTTCATGAATTTGGATATATGTTATCTAAATTTGAAGATATTAATTTTAAAAGAAATGTAAGTGAGTTAGTTGAAAAACATAATGTAGCCTTCACGATTGAGCCCACTGATGCAAATAACTTTTTGATAGGCGGTCATCGGGCCTTTAGAGGATTTGATATTAGCTCAGAAGTTGAAGTAATGCGTGCTATAGCGGAGAGAGCCATTCGCTTTTTGCCAAAACTAAAAGATATTAACTGTATCAGAGCCTATGCAGGCGTAAGACCCTGGGTTGAAGACCATCTTCCAATTGTATCAGAGGTAGAACATGTACCTGGATTTTTTATTGCTAGTGGACATGAAGGGGATGGAATTAGCATGTCTCCTATCACTGGAAGAATGGTAACTCAGCTTATTACAGGTGAGCCAACCGATTTTAACATTGATAAGCTGAATTATTCTAGATACAAAAAAAAACTAGCTGTTAACGTCTAAAACTAAGGAATGTAAATAATAGGAGGAATAAATAATGAGTATCACACCAAAAGGAATTTTTGTACCGTTAATTACACCATTCAATGATGATGAAACAATTGATTTTCAGTCTTATAAGAAAGTAATTGATTTCCAAGTTGAAAGTGGAGTCCACGGTCTTCTAGTTGGAGGCACAACAGGAGAGTACCATGTTATGTCATTAGACGAACGTAAAAGTTTAATTAAGGCTGGTTGTGAGTATGCTGCGGGAAGAGTCCCTATTATGGCAGGTGTTGGCTGCTCAACTGCTGAGGAAACGATTGAACTTGCCAATTATGCGGCAGAATGTGGTGCTAAATGGGGATTAGTTTTACCTCCTTATTATCATAAGACAAGTGAAGAAGGAATTCGTGAATTTTTCAAGGAAGTAGCTGCAAAATCAAATGTCGGAATCGTTATTTACAATTATCCAGGAGCAACTAGCGTTACCATTTCGCCTGAAACCATTTATGAATTGAGTCAGGAAGAAAACATTGTAAGCGTCAAGGAGTCAGCAGATTTTGGTCACTTATGTGAGGTTGTAGCTTTGACGAAGGATGTTGAAAACTTTACGGTATTTACGGGTGAAGAACACTTTATCCTTCCTACTTTCTCCGTTGGAGGACAAGGGGCTTTTGGAATCCTTGTTAATCTGCTTCCTAAGGAACTTGTAGAAATGTACGAACTGGCAGTTGAGAAAAGTGATATAAATGCTGCACGTGATTTGAATCGGAAATTATCTGGTATTTATGGCTTAATGGAGGCGGAAGGCAATCCATATCCAGGGCCAGTAAAAGCAGGCATGGACTTGATCGGAATGAAAGGTGGAAAAGTGAGAAAGCCTTTAACCCAACCTACTGATGAGATCAAAATGAAGCTTAAAGAGGAACTGATAAAGTTAGGATACAAAGTTAAATTAATGGATAAAGAGGTTACTTCCGGAGTGTAAACCGAAGATGACAGAAGATAAGTGCGAATAGAATGAGATTAGTAGTTGTAGAGAATACATATGTATTCTCTACAACTATAAGGAGGGGCCATCATTGACTATCAAAGCAGTGAACGAGGAACGTGAATACGGTTATTTAGGGAAGGAAAAAGAAAGCACGATTATTACGATGAAAAAGGGGCAGTATGTAGCAGGATATTCAGTTGGGATTCTCTACTTAGATGAGTGCTGGTACCCTATTTTACCGGGAAACGTCGCTAATCTATCTACTTATGACTTTCCAGTAAGGTTAAAGGTTGTTCCAAACTGTAATCAGGAAAGAATTCATGCGGGTGACCCTACTTTACTTGGAGACATTATAAAAGCAGCAAAAGAGTTCGAGGCTGAAGGAGCAAGGGCGATTTGTGCTGCGTGTGGATTTTTTGGTAACTTTCAAGAGAAAGTAGCAGCTGCTGTTGATATTCCAGTCTACCTTTCAAGTGTTGTACAAGTCCCTTGGATTAAAACGGGATTAAAACTTAACCAGAAGATAGGGATGTTGACAGCAGATGCACATGGAATCACGGGAAATTTATTTAAGAGCTGCGGTATAGATGACCCAAGTATTTGTGTCGTTAAGGATTTAGGAAGATTACCAGAGTTTTCGGCTATTATTGAAAGCCGAGGATCTTTTGATAATGAAAAAGTAAAACAAGAAGTGATAAAAGCAGCTATAGATATGATAAATGAAAACCCTGACATTGGAGCAATTTTGCTTGAATGTAGTGATTTACCACCATATGCAGCTGATATCCAAAGAGCAGTAAAAATGCCTGTGTTTGACTTTATCACAATGATTAGATGGGTTCATTATGCTACTAGTCAAAAACCATATTACGGTTTTATCTAAAAACACCAAGGAGTTAGTAAATAATTAACGTAAACGTAGCATGTACATGCAATTAATTAATTGTTTTAACCATATTTTTTAATGTGTGAATGGATGAGACATGTAACGTTCTCTTTTGGAAAAGATAGATGACCGTACATCTATTTTAGAAAGAATGAATGTTGATGTCTCTTTATTTATCTAGCTGTAACTTATATGAGAGCTTCTAGATATCTTCTAATCAATGATTGATTGTTCTCAGTCTTTCTCTAAAAATGTAAAGAATGAAGAATTTCGGGTTTATGAGGTTAACTTATAGTAATGGGGGATAAATCCAATGAACGAAAATCAAATCGTAGTATGTAGATGTGAGGAAATTACACTGGGAGAAATTAAAGGAACAGTTGAACGTTTTCAATGCTCTTCACGTGAAGTAAAGCTACGAACAAGGGCGGGAATGGGACCTTGTGGAGGACGTACTTGTCGGGGCACAATTGATAAATTAGTAGAGCAATTAGGCGGTCCGGCTGTTTCCGATGAAGTATCACTTAGTTATCGTCCTCCTGTTAGACCTGTTTCATTTGGGGTGTTAGGAGGGGGAACAAAGTGAAGTCTATGAGAGTTAATGAACATCCAGTGTTAGGTAATGTTGAAGATCAGAAAAAGGTAAATTTCTATTTTAATGGGAAGCACTATATAGCTTATGAAGGGGATACTATTGCCTCTGCTTTGCTTGCATCTGGAGTTCGCACACTACGAAAACAGGAGGATAAGGCTAGCCCGCGTGGTATCTACTGCAATATTGGTCATTGCTTTGAATGTCGAGTAATCATAGACGGAGAAAGAACAGTGAGAGCTTGCCTGACTTCAGTGGAAGAGAACATGAGAATCGATTCAAATGCAACTCTTTCCCCAACTTTCCTTAAAGGAGGATCAGTATGATTGATCTTGTAATTGTTGGCGCGGGACCGGCTGGTTTAGGAGCAGCTATTTCAGCAGCTGAACATGGATTAAAAGTATATATAATTGATGAATTTGTGAAGCCAGGAGGCCGTCTATTAGGACAGTTACATGAAGAGCCTGATGGTAAGTGGGTAAATGGAATTGAAGAAGCAAAAAAACTTTATGATCGTGCCATCAAAGTAGGTGTAAATATCCTGTGTGGAGTATCTGTTTATGATTTAGTTAAATTGGAAACTGGATGGTGTGTATACACTACAGATAAGATAATTGAATCTAAATGTCTCTTACTTGCTACAGGGGCCTCAGAAACCCCTATCCCTATCCCAGGATGGACTCTCCCTGGGGTGATGTCAATTGGAGCGGCACAGGTGATGGGAAATGTTCATCGTGTAAAAGCAGGAGAGAAGGGAGTTATTATTGGTGTTAATGTTCTGTCAGTAGCCATTTCTCGTGAATTGCAACTATGCGGGGTTCGCATTGAGAATATTCTACTTCCACCTCCTAGTCTTATATCTGGGGAGTTATCCAATCCAGAGAAAATGATGGAGTCACTTTTAAGACTTTCACATTTAGCTCCTTCACCTTTAATAAGGTTTGGTGGAAAGTGGGTAAGTCCAAAACTTGGGGCACGTTTATATCCTAAGAATGGGTTCAAAATGTGGGGGATTCCTATTCAATTACGCAAAACAGCCCTTGAAATTGTTGGAGAGGAACAAGTAGAAGGTGTACGTATTGCTAATATTTCGGCTACTGGAACGGTTATATCTGGAACGGAGAAAGTGATAGAGGCCGACTTTGTGTGTATAGCAGGAGGACTTACTCCGATGTCTGAACTCGCTGCAGTTGCAGGATGTTCTTTCTCCTATGTTCCAGAATTAGGGGGACATGTACCTTTGCATAATGAACGCATGCAAACAAACCTTAAAGGATTGTATGTAGCTGGTAATATTACAGGAGTTGAAAGCGCTAAAGTCGCTAAGGCTCAAGGGAATGTAGCTGGGCTTTCCGTTGCGCATGAACTGAATGCTCTAACTGACCGTGCTGATGAAAAGATTAATGAAGCGATCAAGCAAACGATAGAAATAAGACGTAAAGCCCTTATCCAATTTAACCAGGGTATTGAAAAGGCCCGCGAAGCTCTTCATCATAAATTTTACGAATCAACTGATAAAAAAATATCTATTTAACTACAAAGTAGCAGTTTTCTAATGTATTCGTTTTTTACTCAATGATTATCATACATTGCTTATAAGGGGATTTTGCTTCGTTTCTATATTAGAAGTAGTATTCATCCGGATTTTTAAATTTAAAGAACCACTTTTTTCATTGAACATACGAATAGTGAATTTCTAGAGAATATACTGGAGGAGAAAGAATGAGAGTATTAGTCATTGTCACTCATCCGAATATTGAAAACTCAACCGTAAATAAAGCATGGGTGAAAGAATTGAAAAAGCATTCTAATGTAACCATTCATGAACTTTATAAACAATATTCTGATGAAATAATTGATATTGAAAAAGAGCAGAAGTTATGTGAAGAACATGATCGAATTGTTTTACAGTTCCCTTTTTATTGGTATAGTTCCCCTCCATTGCTAAAGAAATGGCAAGATGAAGTGCTTACTTATGGTTGGGCTTATGGGTCTGAAGGGAATAAATTACACAATAAAGATCTTATTTTAGCTGTAACATCTGGAAGTCCTAAAGAGAGATATCAAGCTGGTGGACGTAATCAATATTCTATGAGCGAGCTTTTGAAACCATTTCAAGCAACTAGTAATTTAATAGGAACTACCTTTTTACCGTCGTTTATTTTCCATGGGACTTATCATGCAACTACAGAAGAAATAGAAGAGAATGCTAGGGAATTTGCTCATTACATTTTGTCTAGAGATATCCTTGAGTAAAGTGCGAAGGATACATAAAGTAAGAAAAAAGGTGGACGTCCTCGTTAATGAATGAGGACGTCCACCTTTTTGAAGAGTATATAAACTTCTCTTTCTACAAGATCATAATCCTTTATGTCCTATGAGATCTGTACGGTTTCTTACAGTATGTCTAATGTTGGATAAGGAACCAGTGTTTATACTTGAAATACAATCCTAACTGTAATCAAAAGAAGTGCTAGTTTGGTCAGGTTAGAAACCTATGCTGTATATTAAAAAATGCTTAAATTGGGAGGAAAAGTAGAATGATTATTGGAGTACCAAAAGAGATTAAAAATAATGAAAATCGAGTAGCTCTTACACCAGCTGGAGTCGTTTCTTTTATAAATGCTGGACATGAAGTTTTAATTGAACAAGAAGCTGGGAGTGGAAGTGGTTTTACAGATAAAGATTACACTGTAGCGGGAGCAAAGATTGTCGAAAATGTTGAGGATGTATGGTCTCAAGCTGAAATGATTATGAAAGTAAAAGAACCACTCCTAAGTGAATATCGTTACTTTCGTGAAGGACTAATTTTATTCACTTACCTACACTTAGCTGCTGAGCCGGATCTAGCTCAAGCTCTTAAGGATACAGGAGTTATTGCAATTGCGTATGAAACGGTTGTAGAAAATGGTACGCTTCCTCTTCTTACTCCGATGAGTGAAGTGGCAGGTCGAATGGCTGCTCAAATTGGTTCTCAGTTTTTACAGAAATCAAATGGTGGTAAAGGTATTCTTCTCTCTGGGGTTCCAGGTGTTGATCGCGGTAAAGTAACCATTATTGGTGGGGGGGTCGTAGGTACAAATGCAGCAAAAATTGCAATAGGGTTAGGCGCGGATGTTACCATTCTGGATTTAAGTGCAAGTCGTTTACGTCAGCTAGATGATATCTTTGGTAATGGGATTAAAACATTAATGTCTAATTCATCTAACATAGCAGAAGCCGTAGCAGAAGCTGACCTTTTAATTGGAGCAGTGCTAATCCCAGGTGCAAAAGCTCCTAAACTTGTAACAGAAGAGATGGTAAAAGAAATGAAACCAGGGTCGGTTATCGTAGATGTAGCCATTGATCAAGGCGGAATTGTCGAAACCGTCAATCAGATTACTACACATGATAACCCAATATATGCAAAATACGATGTTGTTCATTATGCAGTAGCAAACATGCCTGGAGCGGTTCCAAGAACATCCACACTTGCTTTAACAAATGTTACTGTTCCTTACGCATTACAGATTGCAAACAAAGGTGTATTCAAAGCAATCTTTGATAACGAATCGTTAAAACTTGGGTTAAACGTAGCAAACGGTGAAATCACATATGAAGCTGTCGCAAAAGATCTTGCCTATAATTTTGTCTCCCCAGAACAGGTTTTCGAAAAAGAATTCACAACTGTTTAAGGGAAGTGAATATAGTAGTCTAACCCTTTTCAAAATTACAGGAGGCTATATATTATCGATCCTAGATTGAGATATGCTTACGTATGAGTAAAAAAAGCTGCATAGTGAGAATAAACCTTCATAAACAGCAGGCTATCCAAAGAAAGCGGGATAGCCTGTTTTTTTATGGGGGATTGCGTAGGCGTATTTTGAAAAAGAGGTAAATATTTAAAAAATGAAGGTATAGATTGGCTCATAAACTCTCTTCACATATTGTTCGTTATGATGTTGGGAAGAAAAACGTATCATCCAGGCAAAAGTGACAGGTGGTAATAATCGGTATTACAGATTTAATTTAAC
The DNA here is from genome assembly GCF_900177535.1 of Priestia filamentosa. Lineage (NCBI taxonomy): Bacteria > Bacillati > Bacillota > Bacilli > Caryophanales > Bacillaceae > Priestia > Priestia filamentosa. The sequence continues at coordinate 130,165 of NZ_FXAJ01000007.1, read as the reverse complement.
GGAGAAATTTAATAATGTTACATTACAAAGAGTATTAGATATTTCTATTCATTTTATAAAAGGGTACCTGTCCCTACAAAATTTAAATGAACTCGACTCTTTTCACTATCAATAAAACTAGTCTATAGGTAATTATATTCTTTCTTCTACTTGTATTAAGGATAATTACTTAGGGTCATTGTCTGCCTGAAGAGCACTTACATTAACTTATTTACAAAAAACAGGCGATTTTAACTATTGTATCCAAATGTGATTGACGGAATAATGGAGAGGTAAAAAACGAAGGAGTGAGAGGTTTGTCAAAACGATTTTATACATATTTAATTCTAGGCATCTTTTTTCTATTCATTTTCCTCCCCAATTCAGCTTTTGCGAATGAAGAAAAAAGTGTTTCAGAAACAGCTCAAAAGTATTTGGGCGTGTCTTATTTTACAGACGGGCAAGAACCCAATCAAGGATTCAGTACAGGTGGGTTAGTTCAGTATGTTTTTAAAGAAGCTAAAGATCTGGAATTACCTCTGTATCCAAGGGAACAATTCGAGCTTGGTAAAGATGTAGAAAAGAGAAATCTCCAAGCTGGTGATCTTGTCTTTTTTAAAGGAGAAAATACAGAAAACGTCACAAGTGTTGGCATTTATAATGGTAATAATGAAGTCATTATTAGCTCCGTCTCAAAAGGGGTTATAAAAGCTGGGTTAACAGAGGGAAGCTACTATGCTAATAAATATATCGGAGCTAAACGACTTGATCCTAACAATCTTTATGGAATTGAATCCCCGCTCTTAAAAGAAGCGATGAAGTACATCGGAGTTGATTACTCAAGCAACGGGAAGACACCTGAGGAAGGTTTTAATTCGGCAAGATTTGTTCAGTATGTATTTGAACAAGCTCTACATCTCAAAGTTCCGGGTAACTCTAGTGAACAATGGAGTTTAGGGGAAGACATATTAAAGGAAAATCTTCAGCCTGGCGACGTTCTTTTCTTTAAAAATGCTGATACAGGAAATATTACGACAACAGCTTTTTATGTAGGAAAGGGAAGAATGATTTACAGTTCGTCTACAAAAGGCATAACTATAATTGAATTTAAAGATTCTTCTTATTGGAATAGTCGTTTTTATGGAGCTAAACGAATAACAGAAGTTCGGGACATTGATCGTGAAGACCCACTAATCAGTGAGGCCCTAAAATATATAGGAGCACCTTACCTTGAAAGTGGTAAAACACCAAGTGGTTTCGATTGTTCTGGATTCACAAAATATGTGTATGAAAAGGCGCTCGGCATTTACTTGCCCGGAGCACCTGAACAACAGTGGAAGCTAGGTACACCTGTTAAGAAGGAAGATATTGAAGTAGGTGATCTCGTATTCTTCGAAAATACGCATCGTCCAGGCATTTCTCATGTGGGAATATATGCAGGAAATAATCAAATGATTCATGCTTCACGAACAGGTTCAGCAGAAGTGAGAATCAATTATTTATCGTATAATTTCTACACAGAGAAATTTGCTGGTATTAGACGAGTGAAAAATCTAACCATCCCTAAGGATATCCCAGTTGTTAAAGAAGCGATAGATCTGCTAAATGTCCCTTACAAATCAGGAGGTACATCACCAGAAGGATTTGATACTAGTGGATTTGTTCAATATGTTTATAAACAAATAGGCATGGATTTACCTCGTTATGGGAAAAACATGCTTCAAGAAGGAACAGAAGTAAAAGAAGAGGATTTGCAACCAGGAGATATCGTATTCTTTAAATCTAGCAGTATTATTCCCGCTATCTATGTTGGAAATGGACAAATAGCCGTTGTTTCAAGAACGGAAGGAGTTCGAATTACGAATTATAAAGTGAGTTCTTATTGGAATCCTATTTATTATAGTGCTAGACGTCTTAATGTTGAGGGATAACTCCTCGATGTAGCTTTAACTGAAATGGTCCTTATAAAGTAACGGGCTCTATTTCAAAATATCATCTTTAACAAAAAAGGCTCCTTTGCTTCTGATACGCAAAGGAGCCTTTTAAATTCATATTTGTATAGCTCCTTTATTTGTTTTATGGATGATTTATCTTTTCACAGCGTGAAGAAAATAAGTCGTTTCAAAAGATGATAAGTAATCTCCTCGGTTGGAAAAATAAAGCTCATGAATTTGTGATGGAGATAGATGTTCATAAATAAGTAGTCCTGATTTTTCTAACATATGCTCTAATTCCTTGTAAGAAAAACAAGATTTCATAGGTTCTCCACTTGCTTCAGCCATTTTTATCATGTTTTCAACTCTATTGGAGAATCCTTTTTCTTTAAAAAGGTTTTCATCCGCGTAATCAAAGACAATGGAACTTCCTGCTGGGATTTCAGCAAATAAATGATTGATTAAGCTCGAAATTTCTTCTTTGGTTAAATAATAAGAAACCCCTAAAAGACTAAAAAACGTTTTTTTGTTATCAAATCCTTCGTCTATTAGGGATTGATAAGAGAACGTTTGAGTGAAGTCCATAGGAACAAAGTGAAGATTACTCGAAATTTCAAATTTAGCTTGATTTAATCGGGCTTTCTTAAATTGCTGTGTAGAAGGGTGATCAATTTCAAATATCTCTAGACGAGGTTGCAACTCTGGGTGTCTAAAACAAAAAGTATCCAATCCAGCTCCAAGTATGACATATTGTTCTAGTCCTAATCCTATTTCATTTAGTAACACCTTTTCACAATACGCTGCACGCGCCAAGGGCGTTGGAGAAAGTTGAACTTGGGTGATCCACTTTAATATTTCTTCTGCGTTTCCTTTAAGTTCCTGTGCTATATCCCTGTTGAAGAAATGTATTCCTTGAATCATATTCTCTTTAATGTTATTGAACTCTTGTTGCGAAATTAACTCTTTAGCTAGATAGTCGTCAAAGATTTTAGGGGTATCAAATTGACTGTGATAAGCTCTGCTAAAAGTAGATATCAATGAAGTTAAACTGGATTCATCTTTTTTCACGTAAATCCGCTCCTTCAATTTAGAACAAAAAAATAGGATCCTCCTGGCCAGGAGAATCCTATTATATACGTTAATTTATTAGTTGTAAATTATAGCGTAAAATGATTTTTTTGTCAATTATTTTATGCTAAGTACTTTTTTGTTTAGACAAACCGAATATTAATGACTTCACTTAATTTTATTTTCTTTTTTAATTTAGAGCTTTCAGCATTGAATATAAAGATGTCTCTAGAGGAATCAACAAACTGAATGAACCCCGTTTCCGTGATGTATTTTCCATGCTTATAGCAGGTTAGATATACTTTTTGATTAGTATATAAAGCTTCTACCAATACTTGATTCATCTGTTCCATTTGGTCTTCTGTTAATAGGGGCTTAGGTACTTCTAATTGCTTATATATAATTTCCTGTAGGCCTATGTATTGTTCAGGTATGCTTGCAAAAGCTCTCCATTTTTTCATTCCTCTGTCTTTCATCGTATTATCCTCCTATTATCGATAGGTAAGTTTTTGAAGTTATCTCTAACTTTTCCCCCGATCCGCACGGTACGTGCCACTTTCACGGCATACCGCGGTCCACCTATGCTGTAGTTTTCATTCCATCTAATGATGATAAATTCTAAGCAAACAACGCTAGTTGTTCATAATTTAATTCCACTTCAATTTGTGATTCAATACAGATTTCCCCGTTTTTGACTAGCTTTCGCAATTTGTTAAGTCTGTCTAATTGTTCCTCATTAAGTTTTAGTTCATTGAGTAGTTGGTTTATGATTTCTTTTTTTGTTGCGTGTATTAGTCTATGAACACTTGGTTTGATGATGGTAAGGTTTTTGTAGCTGTCATCCATTGTCTCACTCCATAATTGCTTATGGTGACAATGCATTTCCCAGGGCAAGAGTTTCTCGCCTGTTACACTACATTTACCTTTTTGAGCTACGTAAAGAGAAATTCGATTGTCATTATATTCAACAGTTGTTCGTTCATTTATGACTGGATTTTCTCTTAGCCATTTTAGTTCTGTTTCGGTTATGTCTGCCAAGTTTTTATATATCAAGGCTCGACCTTCTAAGGTGTACTTGTTAATGGCTTGCTTTTTCATCAACGGATTTTTGTGTGAAATATAAGAGATTGGTAGGATAGGGTACTGCTTGAGATATCTCATCATTTTAGACTTTAGATATGGTTTGATACCTTTGTCTTTTCCTTCATATTTTCCTATATTCGTGTATCCATTAGTGTTACTTTTTCCTCTTCTTGTTGGCTTAGGGAAACGGTTATACATCATACAGTCGAGTTCTAGAGCCATTTTGTTGAAGTCTAGACTGACATGCGTTGCTATTCGATAATAGTTATGCTTGCCGATGATAATGCTGTTGTATAAGCTGATTCCTTTGATTGCTTTATTAGAGTTCGGGGTTTTTTGTATTTTTTTCACTTGTTTTGCTAAATCTTGTTTCGTCTTTTCCAGTGCTTTTTGTGATACGTGTGTTTCTGCGATATATCGTGTTTTTCCGTTTTTCCGTTTTCCTTTCTTTACAGCTTTGAGAGAGAAGCCTAAGAATTCACTCTCTTGCTTTTTCAAATTGGTAACCTTGGATTTCTCGGTTGAGATATGCAATTTCAAGCGTTCTTCTAGCCACATTTTGCATGCTTTGAATATTTTTTCTGCATGGTTTCGTGTGTTTGTGAAGATTTTGAAATCATCTGCGTACCTTACGATATACATAGGTTTCATATTAGAGCATTTGGATAGGACTCCTGTTACGTGGTCATTACTCCAAATTCCATCTCTGTACCTTGGTTTTACCCTTCGGGCTTTGAATGTTTCCCACTGTTTGCTTATCCACCAGTCAAATTCATTAAGATTGATGTTTGCAAGTAGTGGGCTAAGGATTCCACCTTGTGGAGTTCCTTTTGTTGGAAACATTGTTGTGCCGTCAGGCATTTGCACTGGGGCTTTCAATATTTTTCGGATAATGACGAGTAATTGTTTATCCCGTATACCCAATGTCCATATTTGGCGCATGAGTTTAGCATGATTTACTTCGTCGAAAAATCCTTTAATATCTACGTCTACCACATAAGTGAGGTTTTGTTGGTTTATCTTTTTAGTGCTATCTGCTATGGCATGTTTTGCACTTCGGTTCGGTCGGAATCCGTAACTTCTATTACAAAATTGTGCTTCACAAATAGGTTCTAGGACTTGAAGAATACATTGTTGGATAATCCTATCCCACATACTTGGTATTCCCAAAGGTCTTGTTTTTCCGTTGGTTTTAGGTATTTCTTTCCGTCTCACCTTTTGTGGTTGGTAGTTTTGAAAACGTCTTTTCACTTCATTCAAGAAATAGCTCTGTTCCATTCTCTCAATATCTTTGATATTTACGTTGTCACAGGCGGATGTTTTACTCCCTTTATTTCCTTTTATGTTACGAAAAGCAAGGAGTATATTTTCATCTGATGTGATAGTAGGCATCAGTTTCTTGAAAGAATTTCCTTTGGTTGCTTTTTGGTATAAGGTGTCTAGGACAGGTTGAATACCGTAGTATTCATTGTATCTAAGTTTCTTATCCTTTAGCGTGGGCTTAGATTTGTCATTCATGGTCTATCACCTACTCTTATGTTGATTTTTTTTTGGTGACCTTTTGAGTCTTACCAGAATCCATGCAAGATTAGATGAAAGTTCAGTTCCTACAATATAGGCTTGTGGCTGTTCCTCCAGTTCCATTACAGAACCTTCTCGGGTCGTGCCACTACTCTCACTACTATTAAGAATATTTCCCTCGGTTGCCCGTTTCATATTCAACTATATCCACCGATAGAGATTGCTCTCAACGTTAGTAGCTTGCGACGTTCCGTTCAGACTATCATTGTTTTAAAGGTCATAAGACTTCCGATTTAGGTGCTTGCTATACCCCGTGCCTAGCTCCGTTGCCTATAACAACGTTAGGATTGTTACAACTTAAACTATTCCAATCCATTAGACAAATCTTATTTTCAGATTCCGAATCATTTCTGACCCGTCATAATGTCGAGGCGTACATTCGCAAGTTCGTCAGTGTTTACACATTCTCACCATGTCGGTTGACAGCATACAATACTTTATCAGTTCCATTTGGTTTATTATTCCGAATGGATTTCGGTTGCCCTGTAGGGCACTTCGGATAGTGATTGCATTTTTTACCCTGCTTCCAACATCACGCTATGCCTAACGTATGCTGTCGGGAATCTCACTGGGAGAGTTTCAGGTCGTTACTCCTTCATTCCTCTCACTTGTCTGAACAGTTATCCTGTTCTTGTAACCTTGGCTTGTTTCTTCAAAGAACAGTCATCGTTTGTCGCTTGAAACGTTGTAATACCAACGTTTAGCTTAGTCGATAACGTCTCGCGCTTATGCTTTATGTCCTCCCATTAAGCTATTTCGGTAGCGAACGGTTGAATAATCGAGAGAGCTTGAAGCGCGCAGAAGACTATTCTTCCCATAACGAAGACGAATCTCATCAATCGTTTTGGCTAATGCATACGCTTTTTCGCGCTGATTGCTATCCTCAAACAAGCTCATTTGCTCTTCTTGTTGAATGCTTGTATTTGATAATGAAATGCCAATAGAGCGGATAGGCATTCCGTTGTCATATGTATGTAAGATTGTTAAACAATAGGGGGAAATATCTTGGCTTAAGTTAGAGGCTCTTACCATTTTCTTTTGTCTTGAAAATCCTCTACCCCTTTGTATGCTATAACCAATGTATAAATGAACCGTTTGAGCGACTACTTGATGCATTCGTAAGCGAAAGCATATATTATCTAATAGCTCTAATAGCAATAATTCAATTTCTTTTCGGTTTGTATAATTGCGAAATAAAATTTGACTCTTCCCAAATGAACGAGAACGAGGAATGTATATTTCTGAGATACGACTATAATCAACTCCATTAGCATGCTGATGGAGTTCTTCCCCTAGGACACCGAATTCTTTTTTTAACATTTCTTTAGGAGATAGGGCTAGTTCTTTGATCGTATAAATGCCCAACCTGTTTAAGCGTTTTTCTGTAGCAGATGAAATTCCCCAAAAATTCTTCATTGGATGAATGGACCATAACTTAAAAGGAATATCTTCATATCTCCAATAAGCAACTCCTGCTGAGTTATGCTTTGCTTCATGATCTAAACTAATTTTAGCAAGTAAGAGATTTGGACCAATTCCAATTGTGGCTACAAGCCGCGTCTTTTGATAAATCTCATGTATTATTTTATGAGCTAATTCGTCTGGTGTTCGAGCAAATAGATGCAAAGAAGCTGTGGCATCAATAAATAACTCATCAATACTATATGCATGGAAATCTTCAGGAGCAACATATTGTAAGATTAGACTTGAAATATAATTGGAAGCTTTAACATATCGTTCCATAGAAGGATTTACAACATAAATATCCTTCCTTTTCGGAATATCGAGGTGGCGGCAACCTGTTTGAATTCCTTCTTTTTTTAATAACGGCGTAGAGGCTAACACAATAGATCCTGACCGTTTTGTATCTCCTACAACAGCAAGTTTTGTTTTTAAAGGATCTAACCGTCGTATTACGCAAGAAACAGAAGCAAAAAAGGACTTCATATCAATACACATAATGACTCTGTTTGGAAGCTGCTTGTAATCCATGAAAACAACCCCTTAAAAAGAACGTTTGTTCTATTATATAGGAACAAATGTTCTTTTATCAATATATTAAAAGTGGAGTATATTCCATAATCATTAAAATCAAGTATAAAATAACCATTTTTTAAGCCTTAAGTTAGGAGTCTGTTAGTTTACTAACTTATATACGTTAAAATTATCAGCCTAATAAGAGGTAACATTCAACGCAATATTGACATTTCTTATCTATTACTAGGTTGTTTTATTTATGTTTTCGTCATCTCTCTTTATAGTATGTGAAGAGAGAGAACCAGCTGGGGATTCTAAATATCAACACATCTTAACTTTTTACTAACGGCGATTAAACAAGTTAAACTTATATATTAGGATGCGAGATGTTTAGAAATCCTTATAATGAAGAGGATAAGAACAAATATGAGATGGGAGAATTTATATGACTAGAGATGTTAATAACTTTCCATTCATTGAGACAAATAGGCTACTATTAAGAGAAATTGTAAAAGATGATGCAAACGATATTTTAAAATATCTGTCTGATGAAGAAGTAATGAAATATTACGGTTTAGCACCTTTTAAGACCATCAATGAGGCTTTAAATGAGATTTCCTGGTACCAATCCATACTAAATGAACAAACGGGAATAAGATGGGGAATTACTCTTAAAGGAAAAGATGAAGTTATTGGGAGTTGCGGCTTTCTTAATAGAGTTCCCGAGCATTATCGAACTGAAATTGGTTATGAATTAAGTAGAGATTATTGGGGGCATGGAATTGCGAGTGAGGCATTGGAGGCTGTCATAAGGTATGGATTTAAATATTTAAAGCTTCAAAGAGTAGAAGCTTTAGTAGAGCCTCCTAATATACCTTCACAGAAATTAATAGAAAAAAACGGTTTTATTAGAGAAGGGTTATTGAGGAAATATGAGTTCACATGTGGGAAATTTGATGATTTATATATGTATTCTTTGTTAAAGCAAGATTTTGAGAAATTGCAAGACAGTAAGCTAAATATGTAAATAAATATGAACTCATATAAAAGTTAAATTTTTTCTTCCTATCATACTAGAACTCATAATTTGTGATAGAATTTACCTGGACATTAATTAGGGAATATAGGAACAGTATCCTTAGATTAAACTTGGATTCTATTTCCTTTGCTTGTTGGTTGAGAAATAACAAGAAATTCAACATCTTCACCAGAGCGATTCATCATTTGGTGGGCAACATGAGGAGGAACCTCTACTCCTTCAAGTGGTGTTATATTTTCTAATAGTCCATTTATTTCTAATGTAGCAGTTCCCTTTAATACAAAGAAAAACTGGCGAGATTTTGTATGATAATGGCGTACTTCAGAAGTATTAGGAGGCATACGCTCATGAATAACACTTAAATCCTTTTGATTTACTAAACGCCATCCATCGCATTGATCTCCCCAAATGTAATGTTCTGCATTTTTTTGACTGATTTTCATTTTTACTTCTTTCCCTTCAGTATGATTAGATAATTCTGTGAAATGAATACTACAACTATAACTTTTAAATCCTCACTTTACAATAACTTCCTTCTCGAATACTCTAAATCTTCATCAGTATCTGGTTGGTTTTCTTGAGGTTGTGAATAGAAAAGCTTATACTTGCGAGGTAAACTTTTTTACATATAGGGGGAATAGGTATGATTTTGAAACCTAAAGCAGTATTTTTAGACATGGATGGGACAATTTTAAATCGTTATAATAAGGTGAGTGTGGCAACAAAAGAAATTATTGATGACTTGCGAGCTCAAGGAATATTTGTTTTTATTGCTACAGGAAGAGCCTTTGATGAAATAGAAGAATTAGTGCCAGAAGGATTTAAAGTTGATGGATGTATTACCTCAAACGGTATGGCAGGATATGTAGACGGAGAGGCTGTATTTAAACATTCTCTTTCCCTTGAGTTGGTAGAAAAGATTATTAAAAAAGCGAGACAAAATAAGGTGTACTATGAGCTTTTCCCATATGATGCTCAGCGTATGACATTAAAACAAGATAAGCAATACGTGGAAGAAGAAATTCGAGAGCCAAAGCCAGACAGTGTTGAAATTAATGAGTGGCTTTCACGCAAGAATGCTCTTAAAGAAGAAATTGCTTGGAAAGATCACGTTGAGGGAAGTGAATTTTCGAAGTTCTATTTCTTTGCACGAACAAAAGAACATATTAATAAATGGAAAGATGAGCTTAACGAACTAAAAAAAGAAATAGATTTTACAACTTCTACTTCTTCTAATCACAATGTTGAAGTCATGGTTGCAAATGTAAATAAAGCAACAGGGATCAAGCAGATGTTAAATCATTTTGGAGTGGCTGCGGATGAAATTCTTGCTATTGGGGATAGTAATAATGATTTACCAATGTTTCAGTTTGTTAGCCATGCTGTAGCAATGAAGAATGCTCCGGCTTCTATTCAAGAAATTGTTGATGATGTAACGGAGTTCACATGTGATGAAGATGGAGTATATCACTATCTTTCTCAATTCAGACTGAAAAAGCCAAATCAAGAGATGATCACTTCTAAAAAAGATAATAAATAACCTAATTTATTAGTTCTAAAAAAAGAAGACAAAAGCATAGCTCTGTTAGCTATGCTTTTTGTTGTTAGCTATGCTAGTTTGTCATTCTTAAGGAAAAAACGAGGGGCTTTTATTATAAGCTATCCTCTTATAGTTGGTGAAAATAGTTGAAAACATATATACTTAATACATGTTTAAGGTTTTTAGAAAGAAATAAAATGAGGAGAGTATGTAGAAATGTATGAAAACAATCAACTATATCATTTTTTATTAGAAAGAACACGCCTATTGACTGAACAATGGTATGAAGCTCTAGACAAAGATCATTCATCTGGCGTGTATGCATCTGATGATCCTGAAGTCGTTGAAATGGTAAAGAACCAAAATTATGAGTTTCATTTACGTTTTTGTAGAGTCTTTGATGAATCATGTTCAAAAAAGGAATTTTTATCTGCTTTCGATAAATGGATTTATGAAACTTCTCGGGAAGAAGAACATCAACATACACCAACTCACTTAATATTGCGAGAGTTCTTTAATAATCAAGAACAGTATCTAGATTACATACAAGAATTCGTAAAAACGAGCAAAGAGACCTATTCTCAAGAAACGATTGATGGATGGAACCGTAAGATTATTAAAAATTTTAATCGTGTGATTTTAGCTTTTTCAAAAGAAAGCTATAAATATGCGGAAGAACGTCTAGCTGCTCAAAAAGATATGATTCATGAATTAAGTTCTCCGATTATTTCACTTAGTGAAGAGCTCGCTCTTCTTCCTCTTGTAGGAGATATTGATACTGATCGTGCTCAGAAGGTAATGGAAAATACTTTACAGCAATGTTCAGATCAACAAGTAAATCATCTTTTAATTGATTTATCTGGAGTACTCATTATCGATACGATGGTGGCTCATCAAATCTTTCAATTAATCAAGGCTTTGAAATTAATTGGTGTGACCTGTACACTTTCAGGAATTCGACCTGAAATTGCTCAAACTGCCATCCAAATTGGAATCGATTTTAATGACTTATCTGTGGTTTCTAGTATCCATCAAGCTTTAGCTCAACGAAATTTACTTCAGTAACCTGTTATTTGCATAAAGTCGGGTTATGGATATGAAAAGGGAATTTAGAGAAACGAAAACCTTTAAATAAGCAAGTTTTGTATCTTTCAATAAATGGAACATTAAAAAGACCTTATTAGTAATTAATAAGGTCTTTTTAATGCGAGAAATCACGATTATGTACACTAACGGTTAGATGTAACCTGAATTTGTATAGAGGAGGTATTAAATAATGTCGTTTACACAACCTTTTTTACTTTGTTGTGTCATTATTTTATGTAAGTAGTAAAAAGTTACATTATAACCACTAAAAATGTATAGAACATCCAACCTAAAAAGGGGAAGCTAAATGAGTAATCGTATACTAATCCTTTTAGGGGTATCAAATTTAATTTATTGCACAGAATAATTCTAGTTTAACTTAATAGTAATAAGGTTTTTATCTTTAATAGGAGTTGTTGTGTAGTGAAAGGAAAATCAGCGTTACTTGCTGTGCTTCTATTGCCTTGGTTATCGCTTTTTAAGGTTGATAAGTTGACTTTTAAAAGATATTTACCTGTTTTAACTTTTAGTTCATTAGTGATTGCTCTAATTAGTGAATTATCTAAAAGTTATACATGGTGGAAAGTTAAAACGCCTATTTTTCCAAGGCTTTCAAGTGATATTTCTTTTATTTTTGGGCCATTCTTTATAGCGAACTTTTGGGTTTTTAAATTAACATATGGAAAATTTAAACGTTATATGCTCCTTAATATTTTATTTGATTATATGTTTGCTTATCCTTTAACAAGCATTGCAGAAAAATTAAAAATCTACAAAATGGTAAATATGACTCGTTTTCAGTTATTCATCTTATCGATTGCTACAGCCGTTATTAATTATGCCTATCAGTTTTTTATACAAGATGTTTTAAAGTCAGATAGGGAAATGAAGAAGCAAAACTAGACATGTGCTTATTTCAATAATTTATATCTGGTTATTGCCATTACTTTGATAAAAAGGCAATGCTATATTCATTTTAAAAATAGAGGTCAATTGCTTTTACTATTATGCTTTATAAAAAATGTAATGTGGCCTAGAAATAAATATGTAAAAAAGGATGTATCATTAAACAGAGAAAGCTTACGAAATGTAGGCTCCTAAACTAAAGGCTAAGGAACGTTTTTGTTTGGCCTTCGTTATAATTTAAGGAAGAGCTCAAGCTCGTGGTTGATTAACGACTTTGGGCTTTTTTAATTTCTTAATTTTTGCTATTCTACACTGTCTTTATTCTATTATTTTCTCCTTTTCAAATAGACATTTATCATCAAATTCCAAATTCAGTAATCTATCTGTGCAAAAATCCATTATATTTAATATAATAGATATAAGCTTATTTTAATTAATTGATTAACAAAGGAGCATGGAGAGTGGAAGAAAGAGAATTGCTTGTAAAAGATCTAGTATTAACTTTTAGAACACAAATCAAGAGAAAACGCTCAACTATCCAACCTATAGTAAAACATTATATACCGTTAAATGAATTTTACGTGTTAAAAGTTTTATTTGAACATAATCAAAGGATGACAGTTTCGGAAATTTCGAATAAGCTTCAAGTAGCAACAAGTCATATTACAGGTGTTAGTGACAGGTTAATTAAAAAAGGATTAATCACTCGAGAACGGAGTACAACAGATCGTAGAATTGTATACGTTACCATGACGGATAAGGGAATAGAACTTACTAAGGAAATGAAACAAGTGCTATATGAATGTTTTGATGAGAAATTTGAAGATTTCACAAATGAGGAACTAGAAGACTTTATTTATTTGTTAAAAAAGATAAAACTCGAAAAAACGTGATAATCCATAATATGACTTTAGCTCTGACTTCTACACTTTGTTCTAGAAGGTAGATCTAAAGGAAAGAAAAAGCTCGAACTCGTTGTCAATCAACGGAACTGTGCTTTTTTTCTTTTTGTGACAAGATATAACCCGTTTTGAAAATCATCCTCTCCACAGCTTTTTACGTACGATATTTTACGTTAGATGAACTAGACACTAGAATTACCAAAGTTCCTCTTTCGGAATTATCTATGTAATAATCATAGAACTTTTGTTTAGTGTATTCGTATAAAATAGAGGGGAATAAATAGGTGCTACAATAAAAATCAGTTCGGGAGATTAGTTTACGAATGGAGTATGGTACCTTAGTAAAAGCAAATCTTCTTTATTTTATTAAAATGAAGGGAGGTATAGATAGCAGATTTTTAGGGGAAGTTGGAAGAAACGATGGGAGGCAACATCTGAACTGTTTCCTATTTTATACATAATGCTCTTTCTTGGAATGATGCTTTCTCTCGTTAGTCAAGAATTTGAGCCTAGTTTTAAGAACATAAAACAAAACGATATGATGAAACTAGATCGTGGAGGAGGACAGAGATGTTGAAAGGACTAAGAGTTTTTTTATCTGTAATCGTTGTTATTTTATCTGGATATAGCTTACTCACTCAAAGCTTTAAGGTTATGCCATATTCTATGTTATTATTGAGCGCTCTAATATTAGTAACAGGACTCATTGAGCTACAAAAAAACAAAAAAGAATTTTGGGGTTATTTGTGCATTGTGGTTTCCTTATTTGCCTTATCTGGATCTATACAAGGGTTTTTATTAAATTAGTGATTGGGACGGCTAAATCTTTGTTTGAGAAATTCTTAAAAGAAAAAGGAGTGGTTATCTAGAAGATTCCACTCCTTTATCCTGCTTATAAGCAAGATCCTAGTCACTGCATTTTGTTATCATAAATAGTCGAAATTAAGCTCTTATGATTGTGTTGTTTCAATTGAACTTAACTTTTGTATTACTTCTTCCGTTGTCAAAACTTTAGCAAACTCATTATCTAAAGTTGCTAAAGAAACAGCATGGATTTGTTCAGCGGAATAATAGGTGTTGTCTGCTCCTTTAATGGCAAATGCAGCCGTTGCATCAGATACTAGGTAAGTTTCAAATCCTAAGTTACCACTCATTCGAGTAGTAGTAGATACACAATGAGGAGTTGTTAATCCTACAATGACAACTTTTCTTATGTTATTTTCTTTTAAATGTTCCTCAAGACCAGTTCCTATAAAAGCACTGTTTACTTTCTTTTTAAAAATGGTTTCATCTTTTACTGGAACGACACTATCTTTAAAAGCTGAACTTTGTTTACTAGGATGGAAGATAGATTGAACGTTATCAGATAAATGCTGAATATGTATAATTGGATACTCTCTTTTTCTCCACGTTTTTAATAAGAGTTTAATATTGTCCTCAGCATGCAAGTTGTTTCTTGGACCCCATTTTTCATCTTCAAAAGCTTTTTGGACATCAATGATTATTAAAGCCGTATTAGTAAAATTTTCTCTCATGTGACAATCTCCTTGCGTCTTTTCTACATATTTTAACATTTATTTTAGAGTGATGGATTAAAAGTAAAGATATTATTTAAACTTCCTAAAATATATTTTTAGGTTAAATAATTTAGCGTATGAATAGAATGCTAAAAATAGAAAAAACTCCTAGTATTTAAATAGGAGTTTTTTTGGGGTTTTTAGAAGTTTTATATCCATCTCTAGCTTATGAGGCTAATTTCTTGCATTCTTCTGCACATTTGAAACAAACTTCTGCACATTTTTGACAATGATCATGATCGTGTTTTTTGCACTCGGTCCCACAGGCTTCACAAATATCTGCACACACTTGAGCTAATTCAGGAACAAAGGGTGTGCCTCTTCCTAAAGCTTGTTCTAAATAAGCACAAATATCTGCACACTCTCGATCCAAACGAATGCATTGAGCCATCATTTTAACATTATCTTCTTTCAAGCAGGCATCATAACAGTGATTACAAGTAGACATACATTCATGTAGAGTTTCAATAATAGATTGATAGTTTTCATGTGACATATTAGAATTCCTCCTATTATTTTTTCTTCTTTAATTACAGTAGACTTTTTTCTCTTTTGTTAAACGTATGAATGTATAACAGAGAGTTTGCATTATGTGCAATTTTCTCTAATAATTTCACTAAAAATAATATAGGAAAGGAAGTTATATCATTGACAAAACAAAGGTACTCTAATATTTACCATAGTAGAGGTAATCAACTATTATGTTATGGTATTTAGATAATAACCTATAGTATAAATATAGATGAACGTCCAGAATAAATACATATAAATGAAAGCAGTATTTATAAGAAAGCAAGATATCCTTTAAACATAGGGAGAAATAATGGACAGAGAATAAAAGGATATAGGGAATAGGTGAAATGAATGAATACAAGACAAAAGGAAGTTCTGTTTTTATTGTTGTCTGAATCTGGTGAACATGTATTGGTGCAAGATCTTGCGGATCGAGTGAATTGTTCGGAAAAAACAATTCGTAATGACTTTAAAGCAATTGAGGACTATCTTACGAAGTATTCGAGCGCACTTCTTGTTCGCAAACCTGGACTAGGGGTGTACTTAGAGATTGAGGAATCTGAAAAAATAGATTTATTTAATAGACTGTATCGTGTTCATAATCGTACAAAGTATGAATCAGATGAAGAAAGAGTGTTGAAGATTGCTTATAATTTGTTGATGAATGTAAAATCAGTTACAGCACAGGAGATGGCTACTGAGCATTTTGTCAATCGGGCCACCATAAAGAAAGATTTAGATAACATTGAAAAGTGGTTAAGTCGTTTTGGATTAACGATCATTTCCAAACAGCGAGTGGGATTGATAATTGAGGGAAATGAAAAGGATAAAAGGAAAGCGTTGGCTAGATTACCAGATTTGATTCGTAATTCAGATTTTACGATTCAATTTATTAAGAAGCAATTTCTATATCATGAAGTTGAATTTGTGATGAATGAATTGAAAGCGCTACAAAAACGGCATTCCTTGTTCTTTACAGATGATACATTTGAAAGTTTATTGACGCACACGTTACTTATGATACGGAGAATAAAACTTAAGCAGTCTATTTCAATTTCTGAACAAGAAATTAAAATAATGAAAGAAACAAAAGAATACAAGTGGACGTTGGAGTTTTTAAAACAGCTAGAGTTGGTTTTTGCGATTCGTTTTCCAGAAGAAGAAGCGATCTATTTAACAACTCACATTTTAGGAGGGAAGCTTCGTTATCAGGAGAAAGCAGAAGGAGAGAGTAAGTTTAGTGAAAACAACTTAATTCTTTCCCAGGTTGTTCAATATCTGATTGCACGTATGTCACAGTTAAATGAAATAGATTTCAGTAAGGATTCAGTTCTTATTGATGGATTGCATATTCATTTATATCCAACATTGAATCGATTGCATTATGATCTTTCGCTATCGAATCCGATGCTTCATGATATAAAAAGAATGTATCCTTATATGTTCGATATGCTAATTCAAGTATTAGAGGAAATGAATGAGACGCTTGCTGTTTACATTCCGGAAGAGGAAGCGGCATATCTTACTTTACACTTTGAAGCCGCAATGGAACGTTTGGATTATCAAGAAAAATCTAAAAAAGTTATTATTGTTTGCCATATGGGAATCGGAATGTCACAGTTGTTACGCACAAAGATTGAACGGAGATTTCGTCATGTTCACGTGATGGGGTGTATAGCGAAAGCAGATTTGGAGTCGTACTTAGCGTCACATCAAGATGTAGAGCTTATTATTTCTACAATCGCCCTTCCTAAACTCGCTCTTCCTCACCTTGTCGTATCTCCGTTATTAGAGTGGACAGAAGAAAAAAAACTAGAAGATTTTATAAAGCAACTGGATAAAACACATTATAAAGAAAAAAAAGACTTTGTTATGTTAAACTACACAACGCCGTTTTTAGTGTTTTTACAACAAGAGGTGAACCACCCTTATCAGTTAATTGAAAAGTTAGCAGAAGCTTTGCATAGTAAAGGTTATGTTGATAAAGATTATGCAGAACATGCGATTATAAGAGAAAAAATGTCGGCAACAGCGATTGGGTCCGGGATTGCCATTCCCCATGCAAACGCTAAGTTTATTAAGGAATCAGCTATTGCCATTGCGACATTAAAAGAACCAATTGAATGGGGAACGGAGGAAGTATCACTTGTATTCATGCTAGCGGTTAAGAGCGATGGGAAAGAAGTAACAAAGAGACTATTCCAAGAGCTGTCTTATATAAGTGAACAACCATCTTTTGTTCAAAAGCTGACAAAGGAAACAAATGTAATGAAGTTTTTATCTTATTTGCATAATTAAGCAAAAAGTGAGGTTGAGATACCTCACTTTTTTATTATGGTAAAAGGTCGATTTTTCCGGAAGTTACGGTAAAAAACGAAACTTTTGTCATATTCATCTTAATATATATTAAATGTAGGCGCTTACAAAAAAGAAGTGAGGAGGATTGGAAATGAAAATATTAGCCATTACATCGTGTCCGAATGGGATTGCCCATACATATATGGCAGCGGAAAATTTACAAAAAGCAGCGGATAAATTAGGAGTTCAAATGAAGGTTGAAACCCAAGGTGGCATCGGGGTAGAAAATGAACTGAACGAGCAGGATATCCGAGAAGCAGACGGTATTATTATCGCTGCTGATAGAGCTGTAAATAAAGATAGATTTATAGGAAAGCCATTATTAGTTGTTGGAGTACAAGATGGTATTCGTAAACCTGAGGAATTAATCCAGAAAGTAGTAAGTGGTGATGTACCCATTTATCGTTCACAATCTAAAACGCTAGAAGGGAATAGAACAGCGAAAAAACAAAATCCAATATATCGTCATTTAATGAATGGAGTATCTTTCATGGTGCCATTCATTGTGGTAGGTGGATTATTAGTTGCCATTGCGCTAACTCTCGGGGGAGAAAAAACACCAGGTGGTTTAGTTATTCCAGGGGATTCTTTTTGGAAAACAATTGAACAAATTGGCAGCACATCCTTTACATTTATGGTACCAATTTTAGCAGGATATATTGCGTATAGTATAGCGGATAAGCCTGGACTTGTTCCTGGTATGATTGGTGGATATATTGCGGCAACGGGAAGTTTTTATGGAAGTGAAAGCGGGGCTGGTTTCCTTGGCGGAATTATCGCTGGTTTCCTAGCTGGTTATATGGCATTAGGAATTAAAAAAATAAAAGTTCCAAAAGCGATTCAACCTATTATGCCCATTATTATCATTCCAGTAGTTGCTTCACTTATTGTAGGGCTTGCATTTGTATTTATTATTGGGGCTCCTGTCGCACAAGTTTTTGAGTCATTAACAGCTTGGTTAGCAGGTATGCAAGGTTCAAGTTCTATTCTTTTAGCACTTATTTTAGGAGCCATGATTTCTTTTGATATGGGTGGACCGTTCAATAAGGTAGCCTTCTTGTTTGGTTCAGCGATGATTGGAGAAGGAAACTATGAAATTATGGGCCCAATTGCTGCAGCAATTTGTATTCCGCCAATTGGAATGGGGCTTGCTACGTTTATAGGAAAGAGAAAGTTCCAAACATCTGAAAGGGAAATGGGGAAAGCAGCATTTACAATGGGGCTATTTGGTATTACTGAAGGTGCAATCCCATTTGCAGCACAAGATCCCCTTCGTGTTATTCCAAGTGTTATGGCGGGTTCTATGACAGGTGCCGTTATTGCAATGATTGGTCATGTAGGAGATAGAGTAGCACATGGCGGTCCCATTGTTGCTGTATTAGGAGCGGTAGATAATGTAGTGATGTTCTTTGTAGCTGTAATTGTAGGATCTACTGTGACAGCTATTGTAGTAAATGTATTGAAGAAAGATATATCAAAGATAAAAAAGCAGGAAGTTGAACAAATAAAAGAAGTTTCAGCAACAAGAGAAATGCCACAAGTACACCAAGAAACTCAAGTAGAAAGTAAACAAATTGTTATTCAAAAACTAACGGAAATTATAAATTTAGAGCTCATTGAAACTGATTTAACAGGGGAAACACGCGAGGAAATCATTGATGAAATGATAGGGAAATTAAACCATGTCGGTGCACTTCATTCAGAGGAAAAATTTAAACAAGCCATTATGAATCGTGAGCAAGAAGGTACAACAGGTATTGGCATGAATATTGCGATTCCACATGGGAAATCAGATGCTGTTAAGAAACCAAGTGTTGTATTTGGAATTAAGCAATCAGGTGTAGATTGGAAAAGCCTTGATGGAACAGAAGCGAAGTTAATATTTATGATTGCTGTACCAAAAGAAAGTGAAGGAAATGAACATTTGAAAATCCTTCAAATGCTTTCTCGAAAACTGATGGATGACAGTTATAAAGAGCGATTATTATCTGTCCAAACAAAAGAAGACGCATACAAGTTACTAGATGAAATTGCATAAAATGGAGGATTTTAATTATGACTGAACCATTATTTTTTGCACCAGTTTTTCAAGAAAGAATTTGGGGGGGAACAAGATTAGTTTCTTTTGGATATGAGATTCCATCAAGTCAAACTGGGGAGTGCTGGGCTTTTTCAGCGCATCCACATGGACAAAGTGTTGTTAAGAACGGAAAATATAAAGGATTATCTTTAGGTGAATTATGGGAAGAACATCGAGATTTATTTGGGAATGCGGAGGGAGAACGTTTTCCTCTTCTTACAAAAATCTTAGATGCCAATCAAGACTTATCTGTTCAAGTTCATCCAAATGATGAATATGCTAGTATCCATGAAAATGGAGAACTAGGAAAAACAGAGTGTTGGTATGTAATTGATGCTGTAGAAGATGCAGAAATTATTTATGGGCATCATGCAAAAACAAAAGAAGAATTAATTGCTATGATTGAAAATCAAGAATGGAACAAACTGTTACATCGAAAAAAGGTAAAACCAGGAGATTTCTTCTATGTCCCAAGCGGAACGGTTCATGCGATTGGTAAAGGGATTTTAATATTAGAAACACAGCAGAATTCAGATACAACTTATCGATTATATGATTATGATAGAAGAGATACTGAAGGGAATTTACGTGAGATTCATCTTGAAAAGAGTATTGAAGTGACTGAGACACCATTTACACAAAATCAACTATCAATTATGCATCAAAAAGTAGAAAATTTGAGCATAACACACTTTGTTCAAGGAGATTATTTTTCGGTAGAAAAATGGGAGCTAAATGGGTTAGCCCATTTAAAACAGCAAAAGCAATTTCTTCTTGTTAGCATAATTGATGGAGAAGGGGAACTAATAAAGGAAAATAAACGTTATTTCTTCAAAAAGGGAGATCATTTTATATTGCCTACTAGCTTTGGAGAATATGAACTTGTTGGTGATACTAAATGTATTGTTTCAAGTTTGTAAGAATTGTATTTATTAAGCGTAATATATTACTTGTTACTGATAATACTAGAGAATCTGTTTAATGACATTTTCCCTACAAAATAAGTATAAAAAAGCTTTGGGCTAACCAAAGCTTTTTTTATTCCTGTTACTACAGCTATTTTACTTAATTCGATAATATTTTCTAACAATAAGTAAAATCTATTTTTGGGGAGTACGAGATAGAATCATAGTTTTCTAACCAAGCTAACTCATTATTTTTGTCAAAATTATCATTTACTTAGCAATAAAAAAATAGCAATAATGAATAAAAATTTATTGTAAATCAATAAACTATGTGTTAGATTCAAGTTGATACTAAATAAGTGAGGTGCTTTTTATGAACAAAGGAACAACCTTCTTTTTAAAGATAGCTGTTATTCTCATGGGAATTCCAGTTCTTGCTTTATGCATATTTTTAGTGCCTGAGGTAGGGAGCTATGCAGCAGAGTTGTACCCAGATATGGCGTATATAAAATATCTTATTTTCATTGATTTGTATGCAGCGGCGATCCCTTTTTACATTGCTCTGTATCAAGCTTTTAAACTTTTAAGCTATATTGACAAGAATAAAGCGTTCTCTATAATTTCTGTAAAAGCTTTAAAGAATATAAAATACTGTGCCATCACAATCAGTATCTTATATGTGGGCGGCATGCCACTTTTATATCTCATAGCGGAGAAAGACGACGCCCCAGGTATTATATTAATTGGATTGGTGATTATTTTTGCTTCAATGGTAATTGGGGTCTTTGCTGCTGTTCTTCAAAAACTATTAAAAGAAGCGATTGATATAAAATCAGAAAATGACTTAACGGTCTGAGGTGAACACAATGGCAATTATAATCAATATCGATGTGATGCTGGCTAAAAGGAAAATGAGCGTTACGGAACTTTCGGAGAGGGTTGGAATAACGATGGCTAATCTTTCTATATTGAAAAATGGAAAGGCAAAGGCAGTTCGATTATCAACTTTAGAGGCGATTTGCAAAGCATTAGAATGTCAACCAGGAGATCTTCTAGAATACAGACGTGATGAAGATACCCAAGATTAATAAAGTAGGAATATGTAACATAGAGAGGAAGAGAAAGTTATTCAGGGGTGAACTTATGTATATAACCCTAAATCTATTCAGCTACACTAAGCAGGACTTCCATATATTTAGAAAAAAACTTTGGGGAACAGAATCATGAGGGCACTAAAACAACTCGTTCGTTTTGGTTGGGAGCAGGCCCTCTCATGTTTGTTTCCTGTCGTTATTTTTGCCTCTTTGGCTTTTACACAAATCCTGCCAATATCTTTCCTGCCGCGATATGACTGGCTGCTCATCATCTGTCTTCTGATGCAGTGGTGGATGGTGCGTTCTGGGCTTGAAACACAGGATGAACTAAAGGTTATCACATTGTTTCACCTTATTGGACTCTTTCTTGAACTTTTTAAGGTACATATGGGTTCCTGGTCTTACCCAGAGGAAGGATATTCTAAAATTTTTGGAGTACCTTTGTATAGCGGATTCATGTACGCAAGTGTAGCGAGTTATCTTTGCCAGGCGTGGAGGAGATTTAAGGTTGAACTGATTAAATGGCCATCATTTTTGGTAGTTGTACCTCTTGCAGCGGCAATTTATTTGAACTTTTTCACCCACCATTATTGGATTGATATTCGTTGGTGGTTATCTGGACTTGTTATTATCGTCTTTTGGCAATCATGGGTCACATACGAAGTGAATGGAACTCGTTACCGTATGCCAATCGCCCTTTCTTTTGCGCTCATCGGTTTTTTTATATGGATAGCCGAAAATATCGCAACGTTCTTTGGAGCATGGGAATACCCAAATCAAACTGATGCATGGAGCCTCGTACATCTAGGAAAGGTGAGTTCATGGCTCTTATTAGTGATTGTTAGCTTTCTTATAGTAGCGACGTTAAAGCAGGTTAAGGGAGAAACCTATTAGGATAGATACTAGTTAATTTTTATGCTGTTAAGAACTCTCTTTTAAAAAGTCAAATCCTTAGCATAATAAGGCATTGGGTTTTTGGAAGTTGAAGTTCCTCTAGTGGATAAAATTGCGAATAAGATAAACTGAAAAAAGCAACGTTAGAATTGTTGCTTTTTTCTTTATAAATAGCTTTCCAAAATGCATTTAGTAGGGGGGGGTGAAAATATTTACTTAACCTATAGGGGGAGTTTATTTAAGTTTTTTATCGAGTACATTTATAGAGTAACAAAAAAAGAAAAGGCACAGAACTTTTAAGCGATACGGGAGCCGCGCCTCTCTAACTTTCCCAAAGATGTTTTATGTAAATTGAAAATACATAATCTATCCATTTTCTAACTCACTAAGTTATGTCTTAGTGAGTTTTTGTATGGGGAAATTTATAAACAGAAGAAAAATGGGGATATTATTAAAGTCTTGAAAGGAGACTTTAATTGTTTATAGATCGGTGGATATTATTAAGTTCTTTATTTATCGGAGTATTTTTAATATGGAAGTTTGTGCCGCGTGAGAAAGCAAGGGAAGCTTGGATTATAGCTTTATTTCTTCAAACCATCACATGGGTATCTGGCCTTTTTGTAGTACAAATGAAGTGGATTAGCTATCCTGTAGCATTATTACCAAGAGTAAATGAAATAAATAAGACAAGTTTTAATTTTGAATTTTTTTTATTTCCCGTATTAGCTATTTTATTTAGCCTAAATTATCCTACTTATCAGCCTTTATGGTTGCGATTCTTTTACTATACATTCATTATTGGCATTTTCACTTTTATAGAAGTTTTATTAGAATGGAAAACCAACCTTGTTGAGTATGATGAATGGAAATGGTATTGGACTTTCATTACGGTATGGATTTCTTTATTTCTCAACCATCAATATTATTCTTGGTATAAGAAGAAGTGGTTAAAGGAGTAAATGATGAAAAAAGAAGTTGTCATTTTAGCAATTTCATGGCTACTAGTTATTATTTTGTATATCGGTAAAGTCCCCCGTGACGTAAAAGGAAAAGCTCACATCTCGTTCTTATTTGCTCAAACTTTATCATGGATATATATTTTTTATTCCGTCTATTTTAAACGTATTGAATTTCCCTTTAGAGAATTTCCTTATGCAACAAAGCTTAGTTTTTCATTGCATTATATGATTTATCCAGCTTTCGCAATGTTTTTTGAGTTAACATATCCAAAGTCTAAAAGTGTAGCACGAATTATTCTTCATTATGTGCTTTTTGCGGGGATGACAGAATTATATGCTTTTTTGATAGGGCATTATACAGAGCTAGCAAAACCACTTAAATGGGGATATCTAAATATTATGATTTATGCTGTTTTACTATTAATTACTCATCATTTTGTAAGTTGGTTTGAAGCAGGAAAAAGATACAACTAATAAATAAAGGCTAAGGGAGATTATCTCTTGGCTTTCGTCATAATAATTTAGATTCAACCTGTAAATAATATACATATCCTGAACAATTATTCTCTGGAGGTACCTAAATTATGACGACACATCCTACTCAGCTAACTTCAGCTGAAATAGCTTGTATTTGGACGAACTATATGCAAGATAGTATGTCCGCATGTGTATTATCTTATTTCTTACAAACGATAGAAGATGAAGATATACGTCCCCTTATTCAAGAGGCGTATGATGTCTCTTGTGCTCATATTAAGGAGTTAACCATATTATTTCAACAGGAACAGATTCCACTCCCGACAGGATTTACAGATAAGGATGTGAATGTGAATGCTCCTCGGTTATATACAGATGCTTTTATCCTTCAATATTTAGCTCATATGACTAGAGTAGGGATGCTTGGATATAGTGGGTTCACCTCTATGGGGGCGAGGAAAGACCTCAAAACATATTTTATAAAAGGACTGCGAGAAACATCTGATTTATTTGATAAAACGACAGATTTATTATTAGAAAAGGGGTTATATATTCGAGCACCTTATATCCCGTACCCAACCAAAACGGATTTTGTAGATAGTCACAAATATTTAAGTGGTTTTTCTCTATTCAGTAAACAACGGCCATTAAATGCTATAGAAATTTCCCATCTATACATGAATAGTGTCACTAACCATATCGGAAGTAAACTGTCTCTTAGTTTTGCCCAAGTCTCCCCTCATGAAGAAATTCAAAAATGGATGTTAAGAGGAAGAGATATTTCCCGAAAACATATGCGGATTTTCACAAGGATTCTTCTCGATAGCGATATAGAATCGCCTATTTCATCTGATGTTGCCATTACAGATGCTACAACACCGCCTTTTTCGGATAAACTGGCTATGTTTCATATGGGGATGTTAAGTGCAACAGGAACAGGAAATTACGCCACAGCAGCATCAGCTAGTCAAAGAACGGACCTCATTCTTAATTATGAACGTTTATCCTTTGAGGTGGCTCAGTATGCTAAGGATGGAGCCGATATCATGATTAAGAATAAATGGATGGAGCAGCCTCCTACAACATTAGATAAAGAGAAACTGGTAAAAAAGAAGGAATGAATCTGTAAGAAGAGTTTATGAAAGAACAAGTTCGTAAAAATATAATAATGTAAATAAGCTTTGGATATCATCTAGATTATAAAACGAGAAGAAACGACTTGAATCAGTCGTTTTCTCATTTTTAAAGATAATAAATAACTTTATAGAAGTGTTATGGCTCAACTTCATCTTATTGATGTTGTATGAAAATGATATTCACATGTTCCTGTCAGCTGTTTCAACACTCATTCCAGGTCGCTTCATTCGTTAAACAAGTATGACAGCCAAATCCTATATAAACCAATAGATATAAGCGAAGAAGGGAGTTTTTAATGAATGGAGAAAGCGAAAATAAGCGGAATTCAACTCTTTGCTATGATGTTTATCTTTGAGTTAGGAACAGCCTTGGTTGTCAGCTACGGAGGAGAGGCGGGAAAGGATGTCTGGCTTTCCATTCTCCTAGCAATGAGTGGAGGGGTTATCTTATCGTTTATCTATTATTTTTTATTTCGTCAGTATCCTAACTTACTTCTTACGGGATATACACGTGAAATATTCGGTAAATACGTTGGATGGATTGTTGGTTTGTTATACTGTGTCTACTTTTTGTATATTTGCGGGAGAAACATACGGGAATTCGGAGATTTATTAGTTTCGTCTACCTTAACAGAAACCCCCTTATTGGCAATCAATCTTACACTTGTGTTAGTGATATGCTATGTCATTCATCTAGGAGTGGAAGTAGTAGGGAGGACAGCGGAAGTATTTATTGTTATTTTACTTTTGTTAGGGGGAGCGGGGAATTTTTTTGTTCTTGTATCAGGAGATGTTGATTTTAAGCATATCCTTCCTTTTCTTGAACACGGATGGAAACCTATCTTTACTACAGCTTTTCCTCATCTACTCATTTTCCCGTTTGGTGAAATGATAGCCTTTACGGTGATCGCGCCATATTTAAATCAACCTCAATTAGTAAAGAGAGTATGGCTGACAGCCTTAATTTCAAGCGGACTTATTTTAGGATGGACGGTCATGTTAAATATATCTGTTCTTGGTGTAGAAGTGATGCAAAAGTCTACCTTTCCAACGTTAACAGCAGTTGGGAAGGTCAATCTGTTGGATTTTATTGAAAGACTTGACGCCATTGTGGTTTTTACATTATTGATTACTGTCTTTTTCAAAGCATCGGTCTATTTGTATAGTGCGATTATTGGAATTGCTGATTTATTTAAATTAAACAGGTATCATCCCATTCTTTTACCCATAGGAATTATTGTTATTTTTCTATCTCTTACAATGGCTTCTAGTTTTTCAGAACAAGGGGAAGAAGGTTTCGTTACAGAGATTATTTCTTTCGTTATGTTTGTCATTGTTCCTTCGTGTATGCTGCTAATCTCTAGTATCCGTTCGTATTTTAAAAAGAAATGGAACGAGCAATAAATTTTATATTAATGCTTTATTAAACATGAATGAAAAGAGAATTTAGCATAATAACAGGGGAACTAGAGATTTTTACATTTGGATTAGAAACATATTTAGAAGGATTTTTCTTTGTCTTATTTCGAATTATTAATCGTTATTTTTTACCCTGTTTTGTGAACTAGCCGTGCATATCGTATGTTTATTCTATTACTAATGATTAGCTTGTTTTTGCTAAAATGTTAATTCAATGATATTAAATTTTATAATAGCAATATATCCATAATAACTAACACTCAGTATCTAATTTATACACTAAATCACTTGCCTACATTTGTATGTATTACTCCAAAAACTCATTTTTTGACATCTAAAGTATAGTGTTCATCTTTGCTCTGGTTATAAAAACAACTAAACTGATTTTTTTCCATTACTATCATTATCAATATCACCCCATAACCTGGAAATGTATCATTGAATCATCTTTCTTATCAGAAGTAGTTTTTGCTATTATTTAACGCTATAGCGATTTTCTTAATTCCTTCTTCAATTTTATATTCTTCTATATTAGAAATATTCAATTTTAAAATTCTTTCATTCAAAACGCCATCTAAATAATTTCCATCAATAGGTTCTAATAAAACTTTATGTTGATTTAAATGAGAAATAAGTAAATTTAAGTTGACTCTCTTTGGTAATACAATGTGACTATGCATACAAATTTCCGAGGGGAATTGATATACAGACAAATGTTTTCTTAAAGCATGCTGAAGTATGGTTGCGCGGGCCGCATAAGTACCGCTTACTCTAGCACGATAATGATTAAACATGCCACTCTTTATATAAAGTTCCAATGCTGCTTGTGAAATCATGGAGCTGTCAATATCCGTTGTTTTTTTATATCTCTGAAAGAGAGGCGTTAATAATGGTGGTAAGACCGCAAACCCTATACGTAATCCAGGGAACATAATTTTAGAAAAACTTTTTAAATAAATCACATGATTGTGTGTATCATACGAAAATAGCGGATCTACTTTTGTATTTTGTTCAAAATCGGCTAAATAGTCATCTTCTACAATATAAACATCATATCTAGCGGCTAAAGATAGAATGGCTTCTTTTTCTTTTTTACGATAGGAAGTGCCTAAAGGACTATGAAATCGTGGCATCGTATAGAAAAATTTAATATCATGAGAACAGAAAATTTCTTCTAATTCCTCTAAATCAATTCCATTTACGGTCCTTCTAATCCCGATTACTGGTAGCTTATAGGTTTTTATAAAGTCCATATAAAGATGATAACTTGGCTGTTCAACAAGTATCGTTTTCCGATGATTAGGGAAAGGCATGAGACTAAGAATCGCCAAAGCTTGCTGAACGCCTGAAGTAACGAAAATATGATCTGAATGTGTAAATATTTGATACGTCTCTAATAGTTTTCTAGCCTCATCAATTAAGGAAGGCAAACCATTTGGGGTTCCATAATGAAATAACTCTTCTTGATACGTATCAATTGCTTTATTCATGCAATGTTGAAAGTCTTTATAAGGAAAGGCATGCCATGTTGGAGATGATGTAGCAAAATCTATAAAATCGGTAGTAGAAGGTTTATGTGGCATTTGATGATCTACTACATAGTAACCACTTTTAGGAATAGCATAAATCAAGTGTTGATCTTCTAGTTTATTGAGAGCCGTTAATATCGTACTTTTACTACAAGTAAATTGCTGAGATAAATCGCGAATAGATGGCAACTTTTCACCCGCCTGTAAATCAGCCATTTGAATTCGATCCTTTATGTTATTGTATATCGATTCGTATTTAAACATATGAGGCCTCCTTATTATCTGTATCGGTACAGATGCGTATTTATTATATCGCAAAAAGTTCTAAGATTGATTATGATGGATTTATCGATCGGATAAAAAATAGAAGGAGTAATTTGTATGACTGAAAAAAGTAAAGCTTATATTGCTGCGATAGCCTATGCATTTATTATTGGGCTATCCTTTATGTTTGTTAAAATGACTTTGGTGGTGGCTACACCACTAGACACACTTGCTCATCGCTTTACAATTGCCTTTGTTGGAGCGACGATTTTTATACAATTCACTAAAGATAAATTAAAGATACGTTGGAGAGATATCGCTAGAATCTTACCTTTAGCACTGCTATATCCAATGCTATTTTTCGCTTTTCAAATATTTGGTTTAGCTAGGACATCTTCTTCAGAAGCTGGAATTATACAAGCTACAATACCTATTTTTACATTGCTATTTGCTATTGTAATTTTGAAGGAGAGAGCAAAACGTGTTCAGCTTGTTTTTATATGTTTATCAGTGATTGGCGTCATTTACTTACTTGTGATGAATGGGACAGGAGCTAAAACAGCAAATTTAGTCGGAAGTGCACTTATTATTATTTCCTCTATTGCTTCTGCCTTATATAATGTTTTTGCAAGAAAGCTTACACAACAATATTCGTTATTAACTATAACGTATGTTATGACATTATTTGGTTTTGTCGTGTTTAATAGTATGGCAATTGGAAGTCGTATGATAGAAGGAACAATGGGTGAATTTTTTCAACCATTTTTACATGTAGACTTTGTATTAGCTATTTTATATTTAGGAATATTATCATCACTTGTTACGTCATATCTTTCAAATTTTGCTTTGTCCAAAATTGAAGCAGCCAAAATGAGTGTTTTTAGTAATGTGGCTACGCTAATTACAATTGTAGCTGGCGTTTTATTTTTACAAGAAACTTTCCACTTCTATCATTTAATTGGTGGAATTATCATTATCATTGGTGTTGTAGGGACAAATTTTGTTGGTGTAAGGGGTAAAACCAATAAAAAGGCATAGTCCCTTACACTTGTTGTGATGAAGAATTATACGATATCCATAAATGAGATAGTGAATAAGCAAGAGCTCTTCTAAAATTAATAGATGCTTAGTTAAATATTGAGGCAGATATAAAAGTGAGCAATGTACAATAGAACTATTAACCACTTATAAGAAAATTTCTATTATAATTAATCAATAAGAAATGAAAAAACTGTATAGAAAAGAAAGAGAAGGCACAGATTCCTTGTTTACCAAGAAGTTTGTGCCTATTTATTGTGATGAAGATAAATGATCGAGACTAAAAAATTATATTTTCTAAGGTGGAACAGAGATTCTAATTCATGAAAATTTTATGTAAAATCGGTGAACTTTTTATAAAGATATGTTAGAAATATACATTATTATAAAGTGTAGATGATAGAGAAGCGGGATATTGTATCTCTACTCTAAGAAAGAACGTTGCAAACCATAAGAATAAGGGTTGCAGCGTTTTTTTCTTATATAAATATGTTGTACACGAATTTAATCCATTACTCTCCTTTTTTATATCTTACAAAAATGTAAGAGACTTTGTAAGTTAAAACAATAGGTGTTTTTAATCCTGTTTTGTAAGATCAGTAAAGGAAATATTGATAAGGAGCGTTGTTGCATGGAAAGGAATACTATAAATCCAAGAATTGAGTCACTTGATTATATTCGAGGTTTTGCATTGCTGGGCATTATTTTAGTCAATATTCTTGCTCTTCTTGACATAAATATTCCAGCACCACATACACCCGATGTAAGCTATCAACGATTTTTATACTTATTTGTAGAAGGTCGCTTTTATTCCATATTTTCATTTCTATTTGGAGTAGGGTTTTATATCTTTATTACTCGCGCAAAGGAAAAAGGGAAAAATGGCTATATTCTATTTTTACGCAGAATTATTATATTGTTGGCTTTTGGAGTCATACATTCTATATTTCAGCCAGGAGAGGCATTAAAGTATTATGCTATTTGCGGTTTTATTGTGATGCCTTTCTATAAAGTGAATAAGCATATTAATTTAGCTATAGGTATAACTTTGTTAATTTGGTTCGGAGTTATGGGAGAGAAATTACTATTAACTCTTCCACTTATTTTATTAGGTCTTTCTGCTGGACAGTACAGAGTATTTGAAAACTTATCCCAAAAAACAAAGAAAGTCTTTGTCTTTACAGTAATCACATTCTTCCTAAGTTTGTTTGGGTTAGTGGTCCAATATAGTTTAATTCCCCAATCTCCTTTTCAAAATATGATTTTATATTCTGAGGATGGAGCAATGGATCAAGCTAGTGAATTTTTGAAAATGGGTGTGACAGTCGGGCCCATTATTTCAGCTTTTTACGTGGGATTACTGCTGCTCTTGTTGCAAACAAAGATGGTAAGAATATTGCTATCACCACTCAAATATTACGGCCGTATGGCGTTAACCAATTATCTTGGACAAACAGCATTTATTTTACTAGCAGGAAACTTATTATTCAAGTCTGCTTCAGCTATGACGTATATGCAATCCCTATATATATGTTTAGCTATTTACTTAATTCAAATCATTTTCAGTCTTATTTGGCTACGATTATTTAGAATGGGACCTCTTGAGTGGATTTGGAGAATTGTGACGTATTGGAAAATGGGGCCTTTCCTCATGAAAAAATGAAGGATAGCTAAATAAAAAGAAAAATTGGAGGATAAAAAATGCAAGCATCAATTGTAGACGTGAAAAATGTCAAAAAATCATATGGTAAAAAAGGTGAAAACCAATTCCTAGCCTTAAAAGGCGTGTCATTCTCGATTCAAGAAGGTGAATTTGTTGGAATTATGGGTCCTTCTGGTTCCGGAAAAACTACATTGTTAAATGTAATCTCGACATTGGATCAAGTTACAGATGGCAGTATTCAAATCGAAGGAAAAGATATTACACAAATGAAGCAAGGGGAGCTATCTGATTTCCGTTCTCAAAGGCTCGGGTTTATTTTTCAAGACTTTAATCTATTAGATAATCTATCTATATATGAAAATATCGCATTGCCTCTTTCTTTACAAGGTGTTGCTTCTCGTCACATTGGTCCTAAAGTCGAAAAAGTTGCTGAAATGCTAGGGATTTCAGCAATTTTAAAAAAGTATCCTTCAGAGATTTCTGGTGGACAAAAACAGCGTGCTGCAGCTGCAAGGGCACTTGTTCATGAACCAGCTCTCATCCTAGGAGATGAGCCAACTGGAGCTCTTGACTCTAAAAATGCCACGAGTTTATTAGAAGCAATGGCAAATTTAAATGAAGATCAAGACGTTTCCATTTTGATGGTTACACATGATCCCTTTAGTGCAAGTTACTGCAAACGTATTTTGTTTATACAAGATGGTGAATTGTATAAAGAAATCCATCGGACTGCTTCACGTGAAGTATTCTATAAAGAAATTTTAGATGTGTTAGCTAATATAGGAACACAAAAAGCATAAGAAAGAAGGTTCAAACATGTTATTTAAGCTTTCCATGTCCGGTATGAAAAATAAACTAAAAGATTATATTGTGTTACTAGCTGGACTTGTAATGTCTATTTCGATATTTTATTTATTTCAAACACTAGCATTGAACAAAGCTTTTATTGAAGGAAATTCTATCATTCAGTCTATTGGATTCGTTTTTCATACTGGTTCATTTTTATTAGCAGTTATTACGTTCTTCTATATTTTATACGCCAACTCATTCCTGCTGTCGTTACGGCAAAAGGAATTTGGAATGTATATGATGTTAGGGGCCAAAAAACATAAAATTACAATACTTATGTTTATTGAAACCATCGTTTTAGGAGTTGTCTCTCTTTTCATTGGAATTGTCTTAGGCATTGGTCTTGCACAAGGAATTGGTCAGCTACTCATGAAACAGCTAGAATTTACCGGAGGAGGATATCATGCATTTTATATCCCATCTATGACTATAACGAGTATCTTTTTCCTTATCATGTTTACCTTATCAGCTATGATGAATAGTATAAAACTTTCACGTGTAACCGTACTCCAACTTGTTCATTCAGAAATGCAAGTAGAACGTGTTTATATGAAAGGAAAGAAGAATGTTATTGGTTCATTTCTAGCATTTATTTTATTAGCTATTGGTTACACTTCTATGATCAAGATGGGTGTACTTAAAGAAGTAGGAATCATCATTGCATTAATTGCAACTACTTCAGGAACGTATCTGCTTTTTATCTCACTTCTTCCTTTCATTATTAAAAAATTGAAGAACAATAAAAAGCTGAGAGAAGAGGGGATAAATGCTTTTACATTTGCTCAGCTGAATTTTCGTGTTAATAGTTTAACAAAAGTATTAGCAACTGTAGCCATGTTAGTTGCTCTTGGAGCGGGAGCGATTTCGGCTGGGATGGCATTTAAAAATAATGTTCTACTTATGGCAAATGGTTCGGAAATATATGACATTGTCACACATAACCCAACAGCACAAGAAAATAAAATTTTAAGTCAGATTACATTTAAACAAAAATATCAATATCGTTATAAAACAGATGATAAGTATGTCTATTATCTAAAAGAAGATTTAGAAAACAATCGTCCTTTGGTGCATAGCAAGGAAGGTAGAGAAGGGTTTAATGAATTTAAGCCGGTTTCTGAAAATCTTCCTTCAGGGTCTGTTTTAGAAGATAGTATTGAAAAGAGTAACAGTTCTGTCCAAATTCCAACCAAATGGCAAGAAGCCCTCAATGGGATTGAACCTTATTATGTACATCCAGATCACAAAATTAAAATCGTAGATGAGAACATTTATGGAAAGATTCAAGGAAAAGAAGGTAGTGTTTTTATCGGAAACACAGGAGAGTTTGAATCTTATAAAGAACAATGGAAGAAACTTGATGATTTACAACTCCATAAATATCAAAATATAGACGCTGAGCAACTGAGAAGTAAATACTCAACTTATGAGATGTTTTATGGCGTTTCAAGTGGGACAGTATTTATGGGTTTCTTTTTAGGGATTGCCTTCTTAGCCATGATGGCAAGCTGTTTAATGTTTAAGATTCTTTCAGGTGCATCAAAAGATATTATGCGTTATCAGATGCTTCGAAAAATCGGAGTGCGTCAGGAATTGTTAACGAAGTCCATATATAGAGAGATATTTTTGGTTTTCTTATTTCCAGCTCTTATTGGAATTGCACACGTATTGATTGGGATGAATATTTTCTCATTTATTTTAATTAATCCTTACTTCCGTGTTTGGTTTCCAATTGTTATTTTCTTAATTATATATGCTGTATATTACTTGATTACTGTTCGATTATATAAAGGGATTGTTCTTCCGAAGAAAATTGAAGAATGAAATGGGCTAATTAGCTTCATTAAATTAAAAGCAGGGATAACTTAATCTTATTTATTATCCCTGCTTTTTTCTGTTGCCTTTTGTTCTTGTTTACGACAAGTTTTAGGTTTTCGAAAAAACAAACGTGAAAGTTGTTCCTACACCTATTTGACTTTGAACTTGAATAATTCCATTATGTCCTTCAACGATGGCCTTGCTTAACGAGAGACCAATTCCCACAGATCCAGATTTTTTGTTTTTCTTTCCTTGATAAAACCTTTTGAAAATATTTCGTATTTCATCACGTTCTATGCCGTTTCCTTGATCACGGATATGTATCTTACATAAAGTATCACTCTTTTCTAACATAATTGAAACATTTTTACCTGGTGGAGTATGCTCGATAGCGTTTTTAATGACATTCACTAATGCTTCTGTCATCCAATCTGAATCGTGTTTCAAATTATAATCTTGTGCTTCTAAAACTGTTACTTGAACTCCTTTTTGTATTGCAAGTTCTTTTAAAATGTTTACACTTCCTTCAATTGTGCGAACAAGAGAGTCATGCTTTTTCTGAAATTGAATAGCACCGATATCTAGCTTGGCGAGCTTTAAAAGACTCTGTATAAGCCAATTCATTCGTTCTAGCTGTTGCTTTCCTTGTTCTAAAAACATAAATTGCTGATCTTTTGACAGCTCTTTTTCGGTCATAATATCGTTATACATTGTTAAAGCGGCTAAAGGGGTCTTCAATTGATGAGAAATATCTGACATTAAATTTACAAGAAAACGTTTTTCCTTCTTCAACTCAGCGATGTTTTCTTGGATTACGACACGCATCCGATTAAAACTATGTAAAAGTTTTGAAATGTCGCCTTCTCGAATTTCAGGAAGTGATGAAATAGATTTTCCTTCTAATACTTGATCAGCGTAGGCTGTTAGCCCGCGAATTTTAGTATATATTCTTTTTGAGAACCAGTAGTGTATCCCTATTAAACAACCAAAAAATAATAGGAAAATGAAAATAGCACAAATCATGAACGTTTTAAAAAACTCATTTAATTTTGGGAAGAACACCATAGAAAGGTCGGATGAAATTCCGTGTTCGTGTAGAATATTCATTCCTATCCTTTTGTCATCCTCGCTCACATCTTTCGTAAGGAGGACCATTAAATCTTCTTGAAGCTCTGGATGTTGATCCAATAGTGCCCCCGTAATAGCAGCGTTTGACTCTACATATTCAGTTTTAAACTGCTGGCCAAAAAAGTAGGTTCCATACCCAATAATGACAGTAAACAGAAGTGAAAAAATAAGAAAAAACCTCCGCATACTTTTCATCTCAGGATTTTGCCATAACTCAAAGAAACTTATTCTCTTATTACTCGTTTGTTCCATTTATACCCGAGCCCCCGATGTGTCAAAATATACTCTGGATAAGCAATCTCGTCCTCAATTTTTTCACGTAATCTTTTAATATAAACCGATAATGTATTATTTTCGAAAAATCCTCCTCCGCCTTCTAGAAGTAGATCAAAGATTTTTTCCCTACTTAATATTTTTTCTGGGTTGTTCATCAATATTAGTAATAACTTGTACTCTTGTGCGGAAAGGGGAATTTCTTTGCGATCTTTTTTCAATAGCACACGTTCTATATCAAGAGTAATTGAACCGCTTTTTAAAAGATGACCAGAATCAGTTTTTCCTTTTCTTCTTAGTACGGCTCGAATACGTGAAAGTAGTTCTCTCACTCTAAAGGGCTTTGTAATATAATCATCGCCTCCAATATCTAGACCAAGTACAACATTTACTTCATCATCCATTGCAGTAAGAAAGATGATAGGGATATCAGATTGCTCCCGAATATATTTACACATTTCATAACCATTTCCATCTGGAAGTGTAACATCAAGAAGAGCTAAATCGAATGACTCCTCCTTCTCAAAGACTTCCTTACACTCTTGAACCAACTCTACATGCGTAATATCATATCCTTCTTCTTTTAGTGAAAAATCCAGCCCCAATGCGAGTGAGGCATCATCTTCTAATAATAGTATTCGTGTCATATTTCTCTCTCCGTTTCTTATTCATTTCGCAATGTATCCTTCCATTGGATCTTTTTGAGTATTCTTGACGAAACTCTCGCTGAGATATAACAAATGATTAAAATTCCAAACCAAGAAGTAATATATAATTTTAAATGTCCTGTCCCTTGTGGAGTTCCACTACTTAAAAACAGTAAAAATCCCACAACTTTTGCTACAGTACTTCCTATCATAACGCTTATAATCCCATAGAGTATTCCTTCTGCTGTAATCATCCTTCTCATGCTTTTTATAGACATTCCGATGGCTTGTAAAGTCGCATATTCACTTTTACGCAGAATGATGTTCATAAAGGTAGTGTTAAAGATATTTAATACTGCTATAAAGCCAATTACAATGAGGAATCCATAGAGCAATATTTGTACCTGTAAATACAAAGATGATAAATTGCGCTGAATTTTCAATTCATTAACAATATCGATATTAGGATATTGAACTGCTAATTTATTTAAACTTTTTTCAACCTTTTTTTCATTGTTATTACTATTTAAGAAAAGTGAAATGCGATTTACCTTTTGATTATTTATAAAAGAAAGGACTTCAGGATAAGCCATAATTTTGTTCTCGAATTGATTGAGCTTAACTATTCCTGATATTTTCACCTTTTTCACATCATTTAAACGATCTGTGTCATTAGTTTGAAGCCGAACGTAAACTTCATCCCCAACTTGCACCGAAGATTTGCTATTATTTGCTTGAATGTAAATGACTCCTTGCTCTTGAATTAATTTTTTCTTATTTAATGAACCATCTATAAGCTTCTTCATCAAAAACGTTTTATTTTCATCAGTAAGAGAGGTAATTGTTAAATTTATAGAGGAGAACGACTTTCCATCTAAATTTACAACTTGATTTCCTTGTACCTTCATTTTATCTGAAGCCATCGATGGGAGTAACATTTGAGCAGGGGAACTTTCATAATGAATGTACTTTTCTTGCACCTCTGAAATATTTTCTAAATCTCTCCATAGCGAAGTAGGTAATCGCTCTGGCTCATAAAAATTAAGTTGAAACTCTCCATCTGTTTTTTCCTTTAACTCCATATCGAGTAATTCAGTAGAAAAAATTGAAAAAGTAATAAATAAGAAGACGCTGAAGGACAGAGAAAATATAATAGTTAGAGATCTTAACTTGTTGCGTCTAATATTCCTTATTGCCATAACAGTTTCAATATTTATCCACTTTTGCATAAACGTATTTATCTTTTTAATTTTAAAAGTATTACGGTTAATAGGGGTTTTTATAGTAGCTAATGGAGATATTCTGCTTGCAATTTTTAATGGGATTAATCCTGAAATGATAAGGGATAATAATCCGATTAAACTACTTAAAATAAAAACAGTAGGAGACAAAATAATCTTGAAATAAAATAATGAAAGTTCATTCTCTTCAAAAATGAACTGATAAGCGCTTAAAATAGCCCAAAACCCTAAAATCCCTAATAGGAGACCAATCGGTATGCCGATTACTCCCAAAAGAGCCATTTCGTATACAATCATTTTTTGAATTTGTCGTTTTGTAGCACCTACTGTTTTTAATAAACCTATATGACGAAGGCGTTCTACAACACTAATTTGAAAAGTATTGAAAATAAAAGCTATCGTTGCAATAACAACAATGACAGTTGGCAAAATATAAATTACAGATTTAAATGCATTACCATTTCCATCTCCAGTGTTATTCCAATATTCAAGATCAATTAATTGATAATTTAGTTCAACATTTTTTTTAGGAATATAAGTTAAAACCTGGTTGTATACTTCATGAAAGTTTGCCTGTGGGTCTAATTTAACATAAACTTCCATATCATTGGTCTTTTGGATTGTTTTATGAACGTTAAATGCTTGCAAATCTTGGTCTTCTCGAAGACTTTGATTATTCTCTACGATCTCTTGTATATAAAAAGAATGTTCTAATCCGGAGGCATCCATTAGGTTTACAGTTTTTTTTATATTTCCATCTTTTTTATATTTGGCTGCTGCCCATTCTTCCATAATTAGGCCATTCTTCTTTTGTTTATGGATAGTATGGAAAGGCAACATAGAATAGGCTTGCATGTCAATTGATTTAAGTTTAAATTTACTGTTATCGTTAAAAAATAGAGTTTGTTGAGATGATAAACCGACTTTTTTAACTTGTGGGTTTGCCTGTAAACGTTTAGCATCTTGAATATTAACATGCTCTATTTTTATATGATAAGAACCATACTCAATTCTCGTTTTTTCAAGAGAATATTGCTGATAGCTAATTAAGAATGTTCCGATTGAAGTAATGAGTGCAATAGATAAAATAATTCCTAATAACGTAAGTAAGGTTCTTTTTTTATGATGCAATAAATACTTTTTTGTTAACATTTGATGAATTAGCATTTCTATTAAGCCCCTTAATGATAAGACATATCTTTTTGTATAGAACCATCTTCTATTTGTATAATTCGACTAGCTCTTTCTGCTATCTTCATATCGTGCGTAATGATAAGCAAAGTTTGTTTATATTTCTTTGCAGTTAATTGGAGAAGATCTATCACATCATTGCTTGTCTGACTATCTAAATTTCCAGTAGGTTCATCAGCCAATATATAAGAAGGTCTATGTATTAAAGCCCTAGCAATTGCCACTCTTTGTTGCTGTCCTCCAGAAAGATTTGAGGGTGATGCATAAAGCTTATCTTTTATATCTAAATAATTGATAATCTCATCATAATAAGCATGATCAACTTTCTGATGATCAAGCAACACGGGTAATTGTATATTTTCTTCAACATTCAGAATAGGTACGAGGTTAAAGGATTGAAATATAAAACCAATTTTTCGACGACGTAAAATAGAAAGGGCTTCATCTGATAAAGAGTACATGAATTCACCTTCTATTTTAACTTTGCCTTCTGTAGGGGCATTAAGACCACCAATCGTATGAAGTAGGGTACTTTTCCCAGAACCTGATGAACCAACAATTGCAACAAACTCTCCTGACTGAACGTTTAAATTGATTGTATTTAAAGCCGTAACCGCATTTTTTCCTTTGCCATATACTTTGCTAACGTTCTCTAATCGAATAACCTCCAACTTGTTCTCCGCCTTCCTACGTATTAATTTAGGTTTAGTATACTATACTTAAATGTTTTTCTATTCTAACTGCAGAAAGAGAAAACAGGCCTGCTCGTTTTATAGGGCAGACCTGGACATTTTTATTTTCCTACTTTAACTAGTTGAACTTCATCCACATTGAATTCGCTTAGTTTTTTATCAGGATTTTTATCATATTTTATAACAGCCATTTTCTTTTCCGTTCCCTTAATTGCAGTAAACTGAGAGTCATCTACAATTAAAAACTCATCAACGTAGCTTCTTCCATCTCCTATAATTTTATTTCCTCCATATATTATTTTTGAGTTTTGGCCAGCAAGATTCATTTCTTTAACTTCTTGTTTTGCAAAAAGTGCGTTAATATCCTTTGTCACTTTCGGTAACGATGTAATAGCTTCAGTATCATTATCCTTTGTTACTTCTTTAAGTAGTTTTTTTTCGACGAGAGCTTTTGCAGTTGTTTTATCCAAAATCATCATATCTTGTTTTCCATCTTCAGCAACCTTAATTGTATACTCATCTTTTTCCTTAATATCTTTCTTATCTTGATTTAAAGCATCGCTAATTTGCTGTTGATTTCCATATAAAATTACTCCGTTAGCCTTTTGAAACGCATCCTTGGTAGCGCTACACCCACTCATTAACGATCCTACAACAATGACTGTAGCACAAATACTTAATAATCTTTTCATTTCTTAAATCTCCTTTTTGGTTTTATATTGAAAGCATTCAAGTTAAATGAAATGTTTCTTTTCATTTAAATGACTCAATCCATATACCGCTTTTGTTTCATCAATCGAAACTTCTATAACCACTGAATCATTTATTATCTTTTAGTTAATTCAATTGTAGAAGATAAACTCATTCTTACCTATCTATCTAGATGACAGCTGTCTTACAATTCTGTAAGACAGAATTAAAAAAGTGAACTTTTCCATTTAGGAAAGTTCACTTTTTACTCTTTAAAATCAATTATTTATATGATAACAAGTTATTAAATATAAGAAGGGGAGTTAATCCTTAAATTCGATAATTAAAATTATATAAATTAGATTTCTACCTCTACAACTATCCTAAACATCTAACACTTGTCCTTTTAGCCAGCGGTTATCTGAAGAAGCAAGAAACGCGGCTACATCTGTAATGTCTTCAACTTACCCTAATCGTTTGAAAACAGAAGATTCAGTAGTAAAGTGTCTTATTTCTGGATTATCGAGTAACTTAGCATTAATATCTGTCTTCGTATAGCTGAGTATATAGGATAAAGAGAAGGAGCCTTATATGGAATAAGGCTCTTTATTATCTAGTCATGTTATTTATGTTTGTAACAGGGATTATGTAGAAGAACATTCAATTTGGTGGTTGTCCGTATTTATGATATTTGTTGATCCTTTCGGTTGTGCATAATAAGTGCTTTTTAAACCGAGTATGCCTAAATAAGAGACTAATCCTACACCAACTAATAATAAAAAAACAATACTTATAATTCGTTTATTAATGTTCATTTTTAGCATCCCATGTTCCGATTCTTCTCCTGTCTGCGCCTCCGTAAACTTGGTTATTTTCTTCATCAACAACAAGCGCTTGGACGCCTCCATAAAAAAATGGATTCTCCTTTATATATACGTCATATCCTCTTTGTGAAAGTTCCCCGATGATATCATCTGACATTGTTTCTTCAACATATATCTTGTTTCCTTCTATAATAAATCTCGGTGCATCAATTGCTTCTTGTAGCTCTTCCCCATACACAATGTGACGAAGTAATACTTGAGATAAAATCATCGGAATTCGTTTTCCTCCTGGTGAACCGATGCCAATTAACTTTTCATCACTAGCTAAGATCATTGGAGAAGAATGGCTTCTTGGACGTTTTCCTGGTTCTTTTTTGTTTAGGGAGTTTTCATTTGTTGAAAAGTGACTAAGAGAATTGTTTATAAACATTCCATTAATCATTGTACCTGAACCAAAAAAGTTTCCAAGTGAGTGTGTGGCTGAAATCATTGTTCCTTCTCGGTCAGCAATGACAAAGTGAGTTGTATTATCATAGCCTTTTTTATCTGCTGTTGAATCTTCCAATAAAACATCACTTGGCAAATCAGAAAGATCAAGATCTTCTTTTAAAGATTCAATGTATGAATCCGTCACAAGTTTGTCCATATCTTTTGAGAAATAACGTGGATCTGCAACCGTATCTAATCGTTTCTCATAGGCTACTTTGATAAACTCTCCTAAAGAATGAGGGAAATCAGCCTGATCTGGTTCAATATTTTTGAGATCAAACATCTCAGCTAATTTTAAAATTTGCTCAAGAGTTGTTCCTCCTAAAGGTGGTGGTGCGCTAAAAATCCGGTAGCCAAATACCGTTGATTCTACAGGAGGTTCTTTTTCGACTTCATATCTCTGAAAATCACTTTTTTCCACTCCTAGTGCTTGAGATAACTCGGTTGCCATCTCTCCTTCGTAAAAATCCTTTGCTCCGTTTTCTTTTACTCTTTCTAGCGTTTCAGCAAGCTCTGGTTGCTTGATCGTCTCACCAACTTTTATAACAGTATCTTCATTGAAAAATGGGGATGCTGATGATTTTGAAATGCGATAAGATGCAGCTTGGAGGCGGTCAACTAAGTATTGATCGGCTTCAAAACCTTCTTTTGCTAACTTAATGGCTGGTTCCATTAGCTCGCTCATCTCAAGTGAGCCATAATCTTCGTGAAGTTTTTCAATACCCTTCACAAAACCAGGAATACCTGCTTGAATTTCTGGAGTTTCTCCGGAATATGGAGCAATTTCTTTATAATCATAGGACATTGCTTTTCCATCTTGCAAAACAATAGCTGCGCCTCCCCCTCCAAGCCCTGAACCAAAAGGCTCGACAACAGCTAGTACATAGGAAACAGCTACAGCCGCATCTGCAGCGTTTCCTCCTTTCTTTAACACATCCATACCTGCTTCAACAGCGAGGGGGGTGATTAGCACTTACCGCAAAAGCTTGATTATTCTTGTTCTCAACTGGCTTTGGGTTATTCATCAATGGTTCGTATGAAGGCACACCCAACTGAATGAGACCTGCACGCTCATACCCCCATACAATGAGAATACAGGTAAATAAAATAAGTATGATCCATCTCCAATATTTTCTCATGGTTTGTTCTCCTGAGTTATGTATTTGCTTTCTATTATACATTTCATTTTATAGCTTTATAATTATTTTGTATTCTCTTATTTTTATCACACCACAATGTATCCTTAGGATATAAATACTAGAAGAGTAGATAAGGAGAGAAAACGATGGTGTATAAAATCAGGTTAACAGGCTATCCGACGAGCTTAACTCGTACTTGGCTTTTGATAGAGAGGAAAAAGGAGAAGACAAGAAAGGAAGATTTGAAAAGATATATTTCATAAATTGAATCCGGATAAAAGTACGATAAGGTTGTTTAGGGGAGGGGTGATGGAGTTTTCTATTGCGAAAAAAGCATAAAAACAAAATAAAAACCTTTCTTTTTAATGCTCTGTTTTTTATTATTATTAATAATCCTTTTTCTAGATCATACTTGATAGGTAAGATATATTTTACTGAAATACGTTAAATATGATCTATATTTATCAGGTTTATATATTGGAAAGATTTATAAATAATAAAAAGAACACAACTAATATAAGGTTTTTCTTTTATATTTTTTTAAGAAACGGGATTTTCAGCGAATGAACGTTAAAATCAAAGGAGTTGAAAAAATTTGTTAAAGGGGCACTTTTTAAACCTTTCATGATAAAATTATTAAATAGCCTTCTCTTATTTCCCGAGCAAATTTCAAGGGAAGAGTGGAGTATCCAGTCATCATAGTAGCATGTTTTTTAGCGGTGTTCATTATACACTTTAAGTAAAAGTGACAATAGATCTCTTTTTTTCAGAGGGATGAAGTAATAAATTCTACATTTTTTCTTGGTTCTATCGTAAATAACGACAATAAGGATAGTAATACTGTATAATTTTTACTTAAGTTAATATTATAAGATAAGTACTTAACCTCAATCTATTAGGCAGAAAATAAATGGTGAGTTTTGAAAGGGGATACATAGTTTTGAACACAAAATATCTAGATTTACTTGCACAAAAGTATGATTGTGAGGAAAAAGTAGTAACTGAAATTATTAACCTTGAAGCTATTCTTAATCTTCCAAAGGGGACAGAACATTTTGTCAGTGATTTACATGGAGAGTATCAAGCTTTTCAGCATGTGTTAAGAAATGGTTCGGGGAATGTAAAGGAGAAAATCAAAGACCTCTTTAAAAATGTTTTATCTGAAAAAGAAATCGATGAATTTGCTACATTAGTTTATTATCCTGAAGAAAAGTTACCGTTAATGAAGGCTAACTTTAGAAATAAAGAAGAATTATATCAATGGTATACGGAAATCATTGACCGCATGATTAACCTAGTTTCGTATGCTTCTTCTAAATATACGCGTTCTAAACTACGTAAAGCATTGCCAGATCAGTTTGTTTATATTATAGAAGAGCTGTTGTACAAGAAAAATGAGTTGGCAAATAAAGAACATTATTATACAAAAATTATCCAGCAAATTATTTCTTTAAAACAAGCTGACAAACTTATTATAGGTCTTGCTTATACAACACAGAGATTAGTTGTGGATCATCTGCATGTAGTAGGGGATATTTATGATCGTGGACCTGAACCGGATAAAATTATGGAAACGTTAATCAATTACCATTCTGTTGATATTCAGTGGGGGAATCATGATGTACTATGGCTAGGTGCTTTTGCAGGTTCAAAAGTTTGTCTTGCTAATATTATTCGTATTTGTGCTAGATACGATAATTTAGATATTATTGAAAATGTATATGGAATCAATCTTAGACCCCTATTAAATCTTGCGGATAAATACTATGATGACAATCCAGCCTTTAGGCCAAAAGTACAGTCAGAGAAAAAACTATCCCATCAGGAGCTATCACAAATTACGAAAATTCATCAAGCTATTGCGATGATTCAGTTTAAACTAGAAGCTCCTATTATTAAAAGACGCCCTTATTTTAATATGTCAGAAAGGCTTCTGCTTGAGAAAATCGACTATGACAAAAATGAAATAACGATATATGGGGAAACGTATTCACTAGAAAATAGCTGTTTTGCAACGGTTAATCCGCTACAGCCGGATCAATTATTAGAAGAAGAAGAGCAAGTGATAGAAGGGTTATTATTTTCAGTTCAGCATTCAGAAAAGTTGGCTAGACATATGAATTTTCTGATGAAGAAGGGCAGTCTTTATTTGAAATATAACGGAAATTTACTAATACACGGCTGCATTCCTTTAGATGAAGAAGGAAATATGGAGAAAATGGCAATTGAAGATAAAACGTATTCAGGACGTAATTTACTTGATGTGTTTGAACGCTATTTACGCCATGCTTTTGCACATCCTCAAGAGACAGATGACCTTGCAACAGATATGATCTGGTATTTGTGGACAGGAGAATATTCATCACTCTTTGGGAAAAGAGCGATGACAACTTTCGAGAGATACTTTATTAAAGATAAGAAAACGCACAAAGAG
This sequence comes from Priestia filamentosa, assembly GCF_900177535.1. Classification (NCBI taxonomy): domain Bacteria; kingdom Bacillati; phylum Bacillota; class Bacilli; order Caryophanales; family Bacillaceae; genus Priestia; species Priestia filamentosa. The sequence continues at coordinate 85,749 of NZ_FXAJ01000007.1, read as the reverse complement.
AAGAAGAATCCATATTACTATTTGCGTGAAAATGAGGAAGTCTGCCAGAAAATTCTAGCTGAATTTAACCTTAATCCTGAGCATGGCCATATTATAAATGGTCATACACCTGTTAAAGAAATTGAAGGAGAAAATCCAGTTAAAGCGAATGGAAGGATGATTGTTATAGATGGGGGTTTTTCAAAAGCATATCAATCTACAACAGGTATAGCTGGATACACTTTATTATATAACTCCTACGGGATGCAGCTGGTTGCCCATAAACATTTTAATTCAAAAGAAGATATCCTCTTAAACGGAATGGATGTTTTGTCAGTAAAAAGATTGGTGGACAAAGAACTAGAGCGGAAAAAAGTTATAGAAACTAACGTCGGAAGAGAATTACTACAGGAAATTTCTATTTTGAAAGATCTGAGGGAATATCGATATAGTTAAAAGTTAAAAAAATATTATAACAACATATTAAATTGTAGAAGTTTTGCGGGCAGTTAGGACGTTCATTTAGATTTTAATGATAGCTTCTTAATTGTCCTTAAAAATAAACTTGGGGAAAGAGAAAGAGCACAAACTCATTGCCACTCAATGGGTTTGTGCTCTTTTACTTTTTCAAAGGTATGGTATGTAAATAAAGTTTATTTTCTAACTACAGCTAACAGTTTACGGGATGTCACTGAAAAGTATGGAGGGTAACCATTTGTTCATTAATCTTCCTTACACATAATGTTTATTAGCAGAAGAAAGCAATCTTTAAGAATTACTTTTAATTTTCATTTTTTGCATTTAAAACCAAATAATTACAAAAAATGTTTGACTTTGAATCACCCAATATATAGAATTATATTGAATTAAAGATATTTTATTTTAGAATAAATGATCCCAGGGGGAAAAATCTGATGACAAAAGATTTTTATTCAGTCTTAAAAGAAAGACGCTCGTATTATGGAATTAATAAAGATGTTCAAGTATCCGATGAGAGAATTAAAGAAATAGTAGAATTTGCTGTAAAATATACTCCGTCTGCTTTTAACTCTCAAACAGCACGTCTTGTTGTATTAACAGGAGAAGCTCATGATAAACTATGGGATATTACAACTGAGACTTTAAAAAAAGTTATGGGAGATAGAGATTTTACTAGAACCCAACAGAAAATGGATTCATTTAAAGCAGGATATGGAACGGTATTATTCTTTGAAGATGAAAAGGTAATCGAAGGTTTTCAGGAACAGTTCGCTTCCTATGCTGATAACTTCCCTCTTTGGTCACATCAAGCATCAGGTATGCACCAATTAGTAGTATGGTCTGCATTAAAAGCAGAAGGACTAGGAGCGTCTTTGCAACACTATAACCCCCTTATTGATGATGAAGTGAAAAAAGAATGGAATATCCCTTCTAATTGGAGATTAATTGCTCAAATGCCTTTTGGGAATCCAACTACAGAACCAGGTGAGAAAGAATTTAATTCTCTCGAAGATCGTGTAAAGCTTTATAAATAATAAAGGATAGCTAAATATTTAACTCTCTTGTTAAAATGCATGGATTACCCCTCATTAGGTTTAGCTATAAATTGATCAAAATAAATGGTAGGTGAACCGTTCAATTCATGGACGGTTCATTTATGTTCAAACACCTTTAGTAAAAAAGAACCCCTTATATAAATAGAGGGATACATAAGTAGTCTGTCTAATTTTATAGATTTATATACATATATTTTTTAAAAAGTTTTCCTGAGTGATTTATGTTTGATAACCAACATTCTAGTAGCTGATTTTGTATATCGTATATAAAAAAAATAAAATTTTTATTGAATTTTCTGAAAGAAGTTAATAGAATATATCTGTTAAATAATTAAATGAGGTGTTGAAATTGAAAAAGTTGATTTACCTTTTTATTTTTTTGTTGTTTACAGGAATATTAGGTTATACAGCTCAAGCTCAAACACCAACTAAAGAACGTGCTTCTAAAGAAAGACTTCATATTAACAAACTAGATGTTGATGAATTTTTCGCTAATGAGAATGGAACTTTTTTATTACGTGATGTTAAAACAGGAAAAACCTTTGTCTATAATAATCGGAGAGCAACTACAAGGCTCACACCAGAATCTACATTTAAGGTTCCTAATGCGTTGATTGGATTACAAGTTAAAGCTGTTCGAGATGAATATGATGTAAAACGTTGGGATGGGGTAGAGAGAGAATTTGATACCTGGAACCGCGATCATACTCTTGGATCAGCTATGCGTGAATCAGCCATTTGGTATTATCAAGAGATGGCTAGAGATATTGGAGAGCCGCGTATGAAAGAGTGGGTACACAACATCTCATACGGAAACGAAGATATTAGTGGAGGAATTGATCAGTTTTGGTTAAACAGCTCTCTAAAAATTAGTGCCCTTGAACAAGCTAACTTTATAGAAAAATTGTATAAAGAAGAGCTTCCTTTTGATAAATCAGTTATGAAAACGGTCAAACGAATGATGATTCAAGAGGAAGGAGATCACTATACACTTTATGGGAAAACGGGAACAAGGCTGTCTGATATGGGACTAGGATGGTATGTTGGTTTTATAAAAGTAGACAATCATTCTTATGTCTTCATAACAAATGTTGATGATTCGGGGACAAAAGCTAAAAATATCACATTGAATATCTTAAAAAAGTACAACTTAATGACAGAATGAAAAACAGAGGATACTGAGGTTTATTTAAAATAAAGCATAAAATGATTAAAATTAACTATAGAGAAATAGTACTAATTAAAAACGCTTAGGTCATTAATGGTCTAAGCGTTTTTATTATCTATAAGGGTGTTATGTGAAAATAATGCCTTTTAAAATGATGGATGTTTTGTACAGTCTTTCATGTTATCAGTATAAATTACGAATGATTTTATTGATTTTCACTTAATTTTCACTTTTCCTGGATAAAGTATAGATTACTAAAGAAGCACCTACTTTGTTGGGTGCTTTTTCGGTTTCATGTAGAAGAATAAAAAAGGGAGTATACGTTATGAAACACATGTTACTAAAATCAATGACTATTTTTACTTTACTCATGATCTCGTTATGCGGAATGGCAGGCGAACAAACAGAAGCTAGCACAACAGATTATCACGACCTCATTATTGTTAATAAGTATTACAATAAAATTGCTTATTACCGCAACGGTTACTTGGAGATGCTAGAGCCTGTAGCTACAGGAATGAGTTGGGATAAAACACCGGTAGGTTTTTTTGAAATTGTAAACAAAATTAAAAACCGTCCCTATTATACAGGTAATATCTCTGGAGGAGATTCAAGAAATCCATTGGGTAAGCGTTGGTTAGGAATAAATGCGAATGGTACATCTGGTGATACGTATGCTATCCATGGGAACAACAATCCGAGTTCTATCGGAAAATACGTGAGTCAAGGTTGCATTAGAATGGATAATACAGCCATTGAGAAGCTCTTTGATCAAGTTCAAGTAGGAACGCCAGTGGCGATTACGTATTCTTACAAAAGTTTTGCAGAATTAACTGATTTATATGGGTATGACATACGCTCATAACCGCGTTTATTTTTTCTATAACTATTACATTTATTGAGAATACTGGAGGGATAAAGACAGCGTGCTTTAATCAACATCATCATTTATAACATGTCACATAATATAACCGTTAATGAATTTTAATTGATAGAAAAAAGAAGTTCAGCGACATCTTCATAAATCAAATTGTTTACTTAGTCTAAAGAATTTTAAATTCTTCTAGTTTCAAATATCCGTCATTAATTTAGTTAATAAAAGGTAAGATTGCGAAGTTATCAGTGCATTCTATCCTTGTGTATTGGAATGAATTATATGGAGTTGATTCTTTATCAAGATAATTTAAGCATAACCTTATTCGTTTTCATTTAATTTTCACTTTTCCTTGATAGAGTATAAATTGTGAAAGGGGAGGTGCAATTTTTAAGCTATCTTCTTCTTAGTTTTCAAACCTTTTGTGAATTGAATGGCACTGGATTAGACAAGATTCATCTTTTAAGGAAGAGAAGACACTAGAGAAGGCCCCCTGAGTTAAAATATTGAGGAGGAAAATACAATGATAAACAAGAAAAAGGTATTAGGATATGTGATGGTTGGAGCTTTAGGTTTGAACATGTTAGGAGCAACTTCTACGTTTGCAGCCGAAAAGGAAACCTCAAACAAAACTCATTCATCATCTCGAGTAGAAGCTTCTGTATCGCACGATAAGACTACAGTAAACATAGAGTTGAAAAAACTACAAACCGAGGCAAAGAAACTTAACATTAAAGTGGATGGGAAAAAAGCAGATGTTTTAAAGAAAGAAATTGAAGAATGTCAAAATCTCCATAAACAAGCGAAGAAATTAGGTCTTGAACCAGATGGAAAAACACCTGATACTCTAAAGAAAGAAATTGAAGAGTGTCAAACCCTTCAAAAACAAGCAAAGAAGTTAGGTCTTAAACCAGATGGAAAAACACTTGGTACTCTAAAGAAGGAAATTGAAGAATATCAAACCCTTCAAAAACAAGCAAAGAAGTTAGGTCTTAAAGTAGATGGAAAAACACTTAGCATTCTCAAGATAGAAGTCCAACAACATCTCAAACTTTAAATATAGAAAGAGGAAATTTTTCCTTTTAATGTGAAATCATAGGAAAGAAGGAGAAAGATGAATCAATCTATGAATTCATGCCGTGTATCATATAATCGCCAGAGAATGACATTAAAAATTAAGCAGGAGTCCATGAGACAACTAAATGAATTAGCAAGTAACATGAAGTATAGCCGAACAGCTGCAATAGAAGAATGTATTCAATTTTTCTACAAAGGAGGAGGGGTGAAAAAGAAAGCTCTGAATCAGAAAACGATTAATTAGAATGAGTCAGGTAACAAAAGGGGTTGGGCATCTTTCATATGTCTAACCTCTTTTGATTAAATTTATCATTTTTCCTTGAATAGTATGAAAATATGCTTTTTTGTTTGGATTTTTCTTTATGAACAACCTTACTTACACAGTAGATAAAGTGAAATGAGAATCAATTATAGTAAACAATCTCATTTAAGGAGTCATAGAGTGTAAAAATCTTGAAATGCCTTAGAAGCTTTCCTTGCTATGTGAAATTCAAATCACTTTCACTTCTGAAAAATTCATATTCTATGTTGAAGTTGTTCCTACCTATTGTATAAACATCTTGATACTCCAATGATTTTTTAAAACTTTTTCCGATTTCTTCTGAGAGCTCTTTGTTATTCTCTTTATAAAACTGAGACTTTAATAATATGGAACAAGTAGGATAGAGGAGTGAGTCAGAAGTAATCTCCAATTTCAAACAATTTAGTTAGTATTAGAAGATAATACATTCATGGAAATATAAGATGGGAGAGCTATGAATTTGAGGCTTAATTTTTTGTTAAATATCCGTAAATCACGAAATAGAAAGAGAAAAGATATAGTTAGAAGCACTCAAACTAGTTTGACTTTTTTATTTAGTGCGGTTCTTGTGCTATTTCTTATTCTATTTATCGTAGGGATTTATTTATTGCTTTACATCAACATTTTTAATAACCAAGAACGTGAATTAGAATCTACCATTAAGCGGGAGGCACATCTTGTAGAAGCTTATTTAATAGAGAATGATGAAGAAACTTTTCAAGAGGGCGAAAGTCAAGGCCTCATTGCCGCGAATCATGATCACTTTTTCTACTATATAACCAATCCTCAAGGTAATTTACTTGTAGGAGATGAAATGGTTCCTCCACTACGTAACCAATTAACAAATTTAGTGAAGAATTGGACTCCAAAACATAATGAAATACACCAAGCCGTCGTTCAGGTAAAGGATATGAGAGATAGAGAGATCCTAAATGATACATCACCTGATTTTACGAATGTTCAGGAAGTCCGGCTTATGATTGCAGGTCAATCGATTTATTATCAAGATCAATTAATTGGAACGCTTTATATGGGAAAGAATATCTCGTTTGTTTATGATTCATTTAAACGGCTGCCGCTTTTTTTAATCGGAATCATTATTTTATTTGGTGGTGTGGCAGTATATATTAGTCACTTAATGTCAAAAAAAGCGATGATACCGATTACGCAAGCCTTTTCTCGGCAAAAGGAGTTTGTTGCTGATGTGTCTCATGAACTGCAAACTCCGCTAAGTATACTTTTATCCTCCATTAATTCAATGGAGATGAACGAAAATTCAAGTAGAAAAGAATATGCTTCAAAATTATTAGAAATGATGAAAAAAGAAGTTAAGAAAATGACGAAATCAGTAAGCACTTTACTGACATTAGCACGTTCAGATACGGGCATAATAGAACGACCGGATAAAACATTCGATTTCCGCCCTTCTGCCAAGAAAACCGTTCATTCTATTGAAAACTCAGCAACAAAAAAACAAATTAAGCCTCAAGACCAAGTCAGCTGCTTTTACGAGGAAACCAAGAAAGACTAACCCAATTGTTATACAAATTATTAAGTAATACAGTGAAGTATATACCAAACGGAGGCGAAGTTTACTTGATTTTGTCTATTGAATCCTCTAGTCCTTAAATGTTTCAAATAGTTGTACAAGAAATAGGGATTTGAAATCACCGTGCGAGTGCTGAATATATATAAGAACCATTTATAAAAAATACGGGAGTTTTAATAATTACTACTAGATAAATAATAAAAAGGAGTTTGTTAATGATGAATATCCTCTTAGCAGAAGATGACTTGCAACTTGGTGAATTAATAAGTTTTATGCTTAAAAAGAAAGAGGGATATAAAGTAGATTGGGTAATGGAAGGATCGGATGCCTATGATTATGCTCTTGCTGCTCACTATGAAATTTTAATACTAGACTGGATGATGCCCAATGGAGATGGAGTAGAAGTATGCCGCCGTTTAAGAAAAAAGGGGTATTCTGGAGCGATTTTAATGTTAACAGCAAAGGATACTGTCCAAAATCGGATAGAAGGACTTGATTCAGGGGCAGATGACTATCTTATTAAACCATTTGAAATTGAAGAGTTACTTGCCCGTTTGCGTGCTCTTTCGCGTCGAAATTATGCTCCTATCAAGGAAGAAGAAATCCATCTCCTTGATATGATACTAAATCGCACAAGTCAGACAGTTCTTCAAGATGACCAAGAAATTCAGTTAAGTCCACGTGAATTTCAATTGTTAGACTTATTACTGCAAAATAGGGGACAAGTATTACCTCGTGAACTGATTCTTGATCGAATTTGGGGATATGATACAGATGTGTCCATTAAAACGATTGATGCAACAGTTAAGCTATTAAGAAAGAAACTCGGTCAATTTGGGAAACATGATATGATCCAAAGTATAAGAGGGGTGGGGTATAAGTGTGAAAATTAACTTTCTTTCACGTATACGCAATGTAAGGAAGCGGCGGGAAAGGGATCTTTTTAAAAGCACTCAAGCACGTTTAACACTTTTATACAGTGGACTGCTTATACTGTTTCTTATTGCTATTGTGACAATTGTTTATTTAGTATTTTACACAGTTAATTTAAATGGTCAAAAACACGAACTTGGAATATTAGTTAGACGAGAAACAAGTCTTGTAGAAGATTATTTAAGGGAAAATGGAAGAGAAGCTTTTCAAAGGAGGGAAAGTCAAGACCTCATTGTTGCGGATTATGATCGGTTTTTTTATTATATAACAGATCCCCAGGGAAATTTACTTATAGGAGATGAAATGGTTCCTACACTACGTAACCAATTAACAAATTTAGTGAAGAATTGGACTCCAAAACATAATGAAATACACCAAGCCGTCGTTCAGGTAAAGGATATGAGAGATGAAAAAATCCTGAAGAATACACCGCCTGATTTTACGAATGTTCAAGAAGTCCGACTTATGATTACCGGTCAACCGATTTATTATAAAGATCAATTAATTGGAACGCTTTATATGGGAAAGAATATCTCCTTTGTTTATGATTCATTTAAACGGCTGCCGATTCTTTTAATCGGAATCATTATTTTGTTCGCTGGTGTGGCAGTATATATTAGCTACTTGATGTCAAAGAAAGCGATGATACCAATCACAAGAGCCTTTTCTCGACAAAAAGAGTTTGCGGCTGATGCTTCTCATGAGTTGCGAACCCCTTTAAGTGTGCTCCTTTCTTCGATTAATGCCATTGAAATGGTCGGAACCCTGAATGAAAAGGACTATGCTCAAAAATTATTAGGCACGATGAAAGAAGAAGTCAAAAGGATGACGAAACTAGTGAGTGCTTTACTGACATTAGCTCGTTCAGATTCAGATTTAATAGAACGGGCGGATGAGATATTTGACTTTCGTCCTGTTGTTGAAAATACGGTTCATTCTATTGAAACGTTGGCAAAAAGAAAGCAAATCAAGCTTCATTTACAAGCTCCTAATCAGTTGCTGATACGGGGAGATTCAGAAAAGCTAACTCAATTGTTATACATTTTACTAGATAATGCAGTGAAGTATACACCGAACGGAGGAGAGGTTTACCTGACTTTATCCATTGAGTCCTCTAGTCCTCAAATGTTTCAAATAATTGTTCAAGATACAGGCATCGGTATTGCCCCGGAAAGTTATGATCTAATATTTGCACGCTTTTACAGAGAGGATAAAGCACGTTCAAAACAAATTGCCGGACATGGGCTAGGTCTCTCGATTGCGAAATTGATTGTGGACGTTCATCAAGGAACAATTGCCGTTTCGAGTGAACTAAATAAAGGGAGTACTTTTAAAGTCCAAATTCCTTTTTCAGTTAAACCTCACCAAAAAGCAGAAGGTAAGATTCATTAACCTTAAGCTTTTGGTGGGGTTATTATAATTTTAAAATAAAGTTTGATGAAAAACGTATAAACGGATATTTTACGCAGAATTTATTTTAATTTAACACCTGCTTTGATTTTCACTATTCTTTCACCATTTTCTTTTAGAATGAGATTGAAGGAAAAGAAAGAGAACATTAAAAATACGATATTTAAAAATGAAAATAATTAGGAGAGATACAATGAACCGATCATTATACATAGACTGGCTTCGTATTCTTGCTACTATAGCCGTTGTTACGATTCATCTAGCTTATGAAACTTTAGCTGTTAATTTGCATGATCAGCACTTATCCAATTGGTTAACTGGAAATTTATTTGATTCAATGTCTCGTTTTGCCGTTCCTGTTTTTGTAATGATTAGTGGTGCTTTATTATTAAACGATAAGAGGGAGTTAACGTATAAATTCTTTTTTCAGAGGCGTTTTAATAAAGTACTCATTCCTTTTATAGGGTGGAGTGCTATTTACTATGTATACGAAGTTCATGAAGGGAATTTTCAACTTTCGATATCTGATTTTATCGAATTAATCTTATCGAATAGCATTAGTGTTCATCTTTGGTTTATGTATATGATATTGGCCATGTACATCGTTACCCCCCTATTAAAGATTTTTGTAAAGCATGCTTCTAAGAAAGATATACTATATTGTTTATCATTATGGTTCCTTGTAGCCGTCCTGCTTAGAATTTTAAATCAATACTTTGAACTTAGTTTCTACATTGAGCTTAACTATACCGCAAATTATGTAGGATACTTTATTCTAGGATATTATTTATCACATTATGAGATTCCAATAAAGTGGAGAAGAATGAGTTATATAGGGATAGTAATTGGTTTGTTTTCTACATTCGTTGGGACGTATCTTGCTACTCTGCAAACAAAAGGAGTTTTGAATGAATTTTGGTATGAAGATCAATCTCCTAATGTGCTTTTAGTATCCATTGGTTTATTTATCTTCTTTAGATATCAACTTACAAAGAGAGAGATGAAGATTCCTTATCTTGCTCAACTTATAAATACATCAAGTTTTGGAATCTACTTAATTCACATTCTAGTAATAAGAGTTCTCTATGATTCTGTCATTATGAAGTTATTCTTGAATTTACATGCATTTATTGCAATACCTATCAGTATATTAATCGTAGTATGTATTAGCTCCATCACCGTTTTTATTATAAAAAAAATCCCTGTAGTAAAAAAACTCGTTCCGTAAATCAAGTATTAATATAAGAAAGAAAATGAATATATGTCTTTACTTTTAAAAAGTATAAAAAGCTCAGATTGGTAAAATCTGAGCTTTTTTATTTTGCTAAAAACTATTTTGTTTTCATCGTTTTTTCACTTTTAAGAAGTAAAGTTACATGTATAACTTACAATAATTAATATTTCACCTTAGGAGGTCTTCATATGATAAAGAAAAAAATATTTGGCTATGTAATGGCCAGAGATTCATCTGCACGTTTAGGAATAATATATGACTACTCTGCAAATCAACAAACCGAAAGGCAGGATATAAAAACTTTATTCAAATATTTAAATAAAAATGCTGAGGAGGATGACTACAAACATTTTATCAAGTCTTATTCCGTTGAAGCGGCAACAGATATAGCTGCACTTTATGATAAAGCGCCTTTAGAACTTAAAGAATTAATAGATACGTTATATCAAGAAACTGGATCAGACTTTGTGGTTATGAACATGTTAGGAATAAAAGTACCGAAGTCATAAAACGGAAGTTAAAAATAAAAAAGTTGCTAATTAAACTATAAAAAGATGACTAGAAGCATAGAACTTTTACAATTTGTCATATAGATGACTATTTCACTTTAAACGATGACTTAAGGAACATGGACAAGTTAGATAGGCGCCGTTTATAGAGAATAAGTCATTAATTGACTGTAGATTGTAGTCTACATATCTGTACTAAAACTTCTTAAGAGATTTGTAGATATATTAAAAAGCTGAAACTGTTTTGTTTATAGAATCAAGGAGTGGTAATTCTGTTTAAGAAAATTCTTTTGAAGTTGCGTGACTATAGATTGTCAAGAAAATCGAAAAAAACAGAGGGAACAAGTTTTATCTTTCAGGATTTATCTGGAAAACGATGGTCAACAATTAGGATAGCTACAATTATATTTATGATATTTACTGTTGTTGTTAGTTCAGTGATTGGTGTAAGTTTGTTCAAAAATCCAAATTTAGCGGCATTAGAATTAGAAGAGGAAAGCAATATTACATCAATTAATGAATCAATTACATCTTCAAGTGAGGATTCATTTCAAGTAAGTTTGAATAATCAAAACGCTGTTTCTGAAGTAAGTGAAGATGAAATATATGCTTTCTATCAAAAAGACGATGATACTAGTAAATCTTCGTTAGTAGAAAATATTGAGTCCCTCGGCGTCGTCATTCCTGACTGGTATAATTTAACCTCCAATCAAACAATTACAAAATCCATAGAAGACGAAATTGATGCGTTAGCCAAAAAAAATAATGTAAAAGTAATACCTCGACTAAGTTTAGAAAGTGCATCAGATCAAGAAACATTACATGAGTTACTTCATTCATCTAAGTCACGTACAGCATTCATTAACTCTTTATACGAACAAGTGAAAGAGGACAAGTACGCTGGAATTAATATTGATTTTACAGGGTTGAATGAGGATGATAGGCAACTTTTTACAACGTTTATGTCTGAGCTGTATGATCTATTTTACAGCCATAACCTACAGGTTATCTTAACTGTGCCACCAGATGATGGAGCCTATGATTATTCTTCCCTTTCAGAAACCGTAGATCGTATGATTTTAATGCTTTTTGATGAACATTACGAAGCAAGTGAGCCAGGATCTGTGGCTTCTGCTAATTGGTCTCAACAAATATTGGATGAGTTCCCTGTTTCCTCCGATAAGCTAATCGTTTCCTTAGCGAACTTCGGATATGATTGGACTGTAGATAGTGAAAAACAAGGGGAATATTTAACATATTCAGAAATTATGGAAAAAGTATCTGAATCAGACTTAAAAGTCCAGTGGGATCAAGACAGTAGAACGCCTTACGTAAGATATACAGAAGATTATCAAGAGCATATCATTTGGTTTTTAGATGCAGTAACATCCTATAACCAATTAAAATTAGCTATGGAACATGGAATAAAAGGAGTTGCTATCCAAAACCTTGGTTATGAGGAAAGTAGTTTTTGGGATATTTTAGATGATACAACTTCTATAGAGGATAATGTTAGTGAGCTGAAAACAATAGAAAATGTAACACCAATTCAATTCACAGGAGATGGCGATATTATCAAAATCTCTTCAGATTCTGAGGAAGGATTAAGGAGTCTTAAATTAGATAGAGAGGGGCTTATCAGTCTCGAAACTTATAAAAAATACCCTGTTCCTTATTATATTGAACGGTTTGGAGGAACAGAAAGTAAAAAGGTAGCCTTAACCTTTGATGATGGACCTGATCCAACTTTCACACCTCAAATACTTGATATTTTAAGCGAAAAAAATGTAAAAGGAACGTTTTTTGTTTTAGGAAAACAGGCCGCTCTTTATCCTGAAGTAGTAGAACGAATATATAGAGAGGGACATACAATAGGAAGTCATACGTTTAGTCACTCAGATATAACAGAAGATAGTTCTTTGACATTAAAAGCAGAATTAAATTCTACTCAACGACTTATCGAACAAATTACAGGTCATTCTACAAATCTGTTACGTCCGCCTTATACTACGGATGCTGATTATTCGGTAGATGAACTTTCGTCCGTATTTGAATTTCAGGAAATGGGTTATACCATGGTTGGTTCTTTAATTGACAGTAGGGACTGGGAATCTGAATCGAGTGATGAGATTGTCAAACGAGTAACAGAGACGAATCTCGGTAACGGTAATATCATCCTTCTTCATGATGCTGGAGGAGACCGGTCTACTACCACCGAGGCTCTTCCTGAAATCATTGATACTTTGCGTGAGAAGGGCTACACTTTTGTAACACCTAATGAGTTAATAGGAAAAGATCGTAACGATGTTATGCCTACAGTGGAGGAAAGTTCGAATTTATATATGGTGTTTTATAAAATAGCGGATACTGTATATATTTTCTTATCAAAGTTTGGAACTTTATTCTTCACGCTCGCTATTATTATAGGGATTACTCGCTTATTATTCTTAGTGTTCTTTAGTTTTAAACATAAAAAGAACTATAAAAATAGACAAAGAAAAGAAGGGTTTAATCCATCTGTCAGTGTTATTTTGCCAGCTTATAATGAAGAAAATGTAATCGAAAATACGATTCATTCTATTCTAAAGAGTGACTACTCCAATTTCGATCTTATTGTTGTAGATGATGGTTCTACTGATCAGACAGCTAAGATAGTTTCTGATCGATTTCAACATGATGAGAGAGTGAGTCTTATTACAAAACAAAATGGCGGAAAATCATCGGCAATTAATAGAGGGTTTAACGAATCTAACGGAGAAATCATCGTTATTTTTGATGCTGATACTTCTATTGCCCATAATGCCATATCATTACTAGTTGATAATTTTAGTGATGAGCAAATAGCAGCTGTCGCAGGTAACGTTAAAATAGGAAATGTCCGAAATCTTCTAACCTTATGGCAACATGTTGAGTATGTAACAGGTTGTAACCTTGAAAGACGTTCTTTTGATGAACTGAATTGTATCACGGTTGTACCGGGTGCTATCGGAGCTTGGCGTAAAAAAGCTGTTGTCGAGGTGGGATATTTTGAAGACGATACATTAGCAGAAGATACAGATGTTACCTTAAAACTGTTGCGTAAAGGATATCAGATCACTTATGAGCCAAATGCTTATGCTTATACTGAAGCACCGGAAAACCTAAAAAGCTTTATAAAACAACGTGTCCGATGGTCGTATGGCATTTTGCAATGTTTATGGAAACATCGAGGGGCTTTATTCAATCCAAAACAAAAAACGTTAGGATTTGTTGGCCTTCCAAATATGTGGTTACAGTATGTTCTGCAAGCATTGGCACCTTTAGCTGATTTAATTTTTGTGGTTGGATTGTTTGGAGATACAACTAAAATTCTTACTTTCTATGTTGGATTTCTAGTTGTTGATCTCTTAGCTTCGCTTTATTCGTTTAGATTAGAAAAAGCAAATGTGAAACCTCTTTTATTATTATTTGTCCAGCGTATTGTTTATCGTTACTTCTTAACTTATACAGTCTGGAAATCCATTATATCTGCTTTCAAAGGAATTCTAGTAGGCTGGAATAAGCTAAAACGTTCAGGAAATGTTAAGCTTCCTGACAAAGAGATAGAGAAAGGAGCGTAAAGATAAATCATTACGATATGTATTTTTGTAAGTTAGTCAGGAGATGAGGAAAAAATCAAATGGGGAAAATAAAAGTATATCTTTTACTTATAGTCATTGCAGTAGGTGCCTTTATTTTTTACGAAGTAAGTGCAGCTCCGGATGAGGATAAGGATAAAAAGTTTATCATGTCTTATCTGTATGAAGGAAATACTAGTAACTATCTTCAAAACGTTAAAAGGACACAGGGAGCTTTAGATGAAGTCTCCCCTGCCTACTTTAACTTGAATGATGATGGAACACTTCAGGAAACCGAAAAGATTAACTCCTCATTCATAGAAGAAATGCATGAACAATCGGTTGCGGTTGTCCCATTTTTAAGTGATCATTGGGACAAGGATAAGGCTAAAGCTGCTCTAGAAAATAAAGAGGAGTTAGCTTCTCAGATTGCTAGTACAATCGAACAATATAACCTTGATGGAATCAATGTTGATATTGAGAATGTTACAGCAGAAGAAAGGGAAGATTATAGCGAGTTTGTAAAACTTATAAAGGAGAAACTGTCTGACGAAAAGACGCTTTCAGTTGCAGTCGCAGCAAATCCTAAAGGATGGAATACAGGTTGGCAAGGAGCTTATGATTATTCTACATTAGCTCAATACAGTGATTATCTAATGTTGATGGCATATGATGAGCATTCGGTTGATCATGAGACTTCTGGACCAGTAGCAAGTTTTTCCTTTGTAGAAAAAACAATTAAATATGCTTTATCACAGAACGTGCCATCTGAGAAAATTGTTTTAGGAGTACCTTTCTACGGAAGGCTTTGGAATGATGATGGAACAATTCTTGGAATTGATATTCCAATGAAAAACGTAGACGCTCTTATCGAAAGATATAATGGAGAAATCGATTACGATGAAGAGTATCAGTCAGCTAAGGCTACCTTTACAGTTAAATCAACTGATGAGCCAAGTACGATCAATGGAACAAAACTTACGCCTGGAACTTATACGCTTTGGTATGAAAATGAACAATCTATTAAAGCAAAGCTTCAATTAATTCAAAAATACAACTTAAAAGGTGCAGGAATATGGAATTTAGGTAAGGAAACGGCTCAAACATGGGATTATTTTGAACAGTCATTAAATGCATCATCTGAAAAATAAACAGATATTTACATGTGTATAAAATGAACTAGGACAGTAAAACCGATTTAAAACCGGTTTTACTGTCCTAATTTTTTTGATTAGAAAACCTTAAACCTTTATACATTGCGATTTCCTTGTAAAATTTATAGCTCTAGGAAATCTTCTCATGGAATCTTTTTTCTAATTGGTGTTTCACTATCTCTTTTTCCCATTCGGGATAGTCATGAGTTAGAATCCAGTGAAGTTGATGATAGTCCATGAATGATGCTAGCTGTTTGAAAAACTTTTTTCTCCATTTATTCCTATACATAAATGATCTCTTCACCCTTTCTCTTATCAGAAATAAATGATTGATCTTTTATAGTTCAAAATCTTTTTAAATTGGTCCTCAAGTGAATATTCTCAGGAAAAATGATGATAATCTTAGGACTACTATAAGATGAAAATTACTATCTTTTTTGTTAAATTTAACTAGAAATACTATATATTAAGATTATTATTAATTTTGACGAATTATGGTTAATAAAGCAAGTTTAAATAAATGGTAAATTGATGTGGGGTGATTAGTAACGATGTAAAAGATGATTCCCATATAAGAATTTTATAGGGGAGAAAGGGATGTAGAGAGGTCTGCTGAATCTGTTCTTATTATATCACCATTCCAAATAATTAATGAACAGGGATTAAAAAAAAGCCTTTTTTAATGGAGAACAGTCACTGAGCTCATCGTCTAAATTCATTTGATTCGCAATTTCATATGGGGGTATTGAATTCTACATACTCATATTTCTTTTCATTTTATGAGCTATAATGCTCGTTATGCGAACTATAAATTATAGTTTATATAGGATATACTACATAGCATTATTATTGTAGGTTAACAAACCACATTCTTTATAAGGTAGGAACGCAAATGTAATATTGATAGAATGGAGCAGGCTGCTAGGATATAGTTTCTTAACAAACTGAAAAAAGCTATTGAAATTAAAAATTTCAATAGCTTTTAATGTAAAATCTAATGTTTAATTGTTTACTCTGTAAATTCTCCAGCATAATCCATTAGTTTATCACGCCATACAGTGTGGAAATGAGCATCATTTGAAACATCGTCTTGGTAGGCAACACCTTCTTGTGAAGCTATTTCTAACCATAAACGAGGCCCATCAATTCGTAGCGCGCCCGTAAGGGACTTATTCGATTGCCTTATTAAGGATGGAGAAGACGACTCTCTATCGTCAACCACCTTATCCTAAGGGGAAACCTAAGGGGGAGTGTAGCATGGTGTGTAAAGGCACAAGTCAGGTAAACCATACATCCTGCGACTGAGTGTCGAGACGAAACGATTGAGAAGGAATAAAGCTGGATTGCCTGAACCCTAGTGCAAGGAGAGTAATGGTGTTCCGTTACCTACGATGGTTAAGAGGTAATGCTGTTATGATTAGCGTATTTGACTATTGCGTCTAATAGAAGTATAGAACATTTTACGATTGTTCTATATGTCGTCCTATATAACAGTCCACGCTCAGTATAGAGTGAACGCACGAAAAGGGGTTCCTAACTCAATCATACTTATCGATAAGTTACTAAACGGGGATTACCTAAGTTGGAATGCCTACTAAGTAGGCTATTGAGGATGATACCAAGTGGTGAAACACAAGGTATGTGGCTCATGAAAATTCAATAAGGTAACGGAGTTCTCGTAGTAGTCCGAGCTAGGGAAAGCCTAGCACATGGCGAAGGAGAACAGTCTATTCTATCTAAAAATAAAGGAAGGTTATGGTGGATGCCATGCGAAGACCCGAATTAATTTTAGACATTCTAAGAAAAAAAGCCGGAGATAAAGATTATGTATTTGAAGGGCTCTACAAAAATCTCTATAATCCTGATTTCTACCTAAAAGCATATGGGAAGATATATGCCAAAGAAGGGAATATGACAAAGGGAACAGACGACAAAACCATAGATGGCTTTAATCTCGAACTTGTAGAAAAGTTAATCGAATCGCTAAAAGACGAGTCTTACAGACCCAATCCCGCAAAAAGAATATACCATCCTAAGAAAAATGGAACAAAAAGACCATTAGGAATACCAACTTTTAGAGATAAATTAGTCCAAGAAGTCATAAGACAAATTCTTGAAAGTATATATGAGGAACGTTTTCTTGACTCATCACATGGCTTCAGACCTAGAAGAAGCTGTCATACGGCACTAATGAATGTAAAAGGTAAATGTTCGGGTGTGAAATGGTGGATTGAGGGAGACATTAAAGGCTTCTTTGATAACATTGAACACCACATACTAATCAAATTACTGAGAAAAACGATAAAGGACGAAAGATTTATCAATCTAATTTGGAAATTCCTAAAGGCAGGATATATAGAGGATTGGAAGTTCAACAACACATATAGTGGGACTCCGCAAGGAGGGATTATAAGTCCTATCCTGGCTAACATCTACCTTCACGAATTAGACAAATTCATGGAGGAACTGAAAATAAACTTAAATAATGGGAAGAGACGAAAAAATAATCCCGAATATCGCAGTCTAAATAGCAAGATATGGAACCGTAATAAAAAACTTAGGGAACAAAAATTAAGCGAGGAAGAAGTAAAACAGGTGAAAAACGAGATTAAGGAACTATCAAAACAAAGAGAAAAACTTTCGTCAGAGGACCCGATGGACAAAAACTTTAAGCGATTACAATATGTCCGATATGCAGACGACTTTGTCGTCGCAGTCATAGGGAGTAAGGATTTCGCAACACAAATTAGAGATAAAATTGCTGATTTTCTAAGTAGTAACCTGAAATTGGAACTCTCAATAGAAAAAACACTTATAACTCATGCCAACTCTAAGCGAATACCCTTCCTAGGGTATGAGGTAAGTGTCGGAGGGAACAGAAAAACAACCTCTTCCAATGGCATCGTTAGAAGAAGTATAAAAGGAATTCCAATGTTGCATCTACCACATGAAAAGATGAGGGATTTTTTATTTAAAAATCAATACATGGTAGAGAAAAATGGACAATGGAAAGCATGTCATCGCGCAAACCTAATCCATAGTGACGACTTGGAAATCTTAACAACTTACAATGCAGAGATAAGAGGGTTCTATGAGTACTACAAATTAGCAGTAGATGTCAGAAAATTAAGTGGCGCCTACAATATAATCAAAACGAGTTGCGCTATGACATTAGCCAACAAATACAGAACATCTTGTAGAAAAATCTATAGAAAGTTTGACAAAAACGGCACCTTCGGTGTCACCTACAAAACGACGCAAGGAACAAGGTTTCGTCCCTTGTATAATGAAGGGTTCAGAACAGTCAAAACCCTTCCCGAAAGGGATAAACACCTATTAAGCTACGATACTGATTCCCAACCTAATCAAATGAAATATAAAGGGCGCACCTCTCTCGAAGATAGATTACTAGCTAACAAATGTGAATACTGTGGGAAAAACGACAGGTGCGAAGTACACCATGTAAGGAAACTAAAAGACCTTCGTGGGAAGAGAAAATGGGAAGAAATGATGATAGCTAGAAAACGGAAAACGCTTGTTCTTTGTAGAGGATGTCATGTCAAACTTCATGCCGGAAAAATGGATTAGAATGATTCTAGGATAGATGGCGAGCCGTATACTCTGAGAGGAGTACGTACGGTTCTGAGGGGAGTTCTCGGAAACCTACTGTAGAAATACGGAAAGGCGCTGGGTTCTTACCCTACCATATGAACCCACTTCATTGTAGTCTGTTGATCCTGACCATCCAATATAAGTTTTAGATAATGCTTCTTTTGATAAATAAGCTTTTAAAAGTTTATTAGCTGTTTTGGAGTCTGCATCTTTTACCCAAGCTTTAATAGCTTTTTGAACTAATTTTTGTTGATTTTTAGTTAAATCTGTATATAAAATCCCTTCGCTCTCTTCTGGGAACTGTCCATCCTTGTCTGCTCCTACTACTACATCTCGAAAGGTTTCTGAAATCTTGGCTTCATTAAGCTGATTTGTTGTGAGTGATTCGAGGATAGAGTACATCCCATCTCGACGTGTTTCAATAGGAGAATAAGTTGTCCCATCTAATTCAAAAGTTTGAGGTTCAGAACCTGTAAATTGAGGGGTAGCACTTACTTCTTCTTTCCCATCAAATACGATATTTTCGGCTAAATGATGGCCACTAATTTGCAACATCCATTCACCATTTTCAGATGGTGTACCTAATATTGCAATATAATATAAACCTGATCCCCATTCTGTTCGACCTGTATCAGTCGTTAAAAACTCATCTGCCTTAATAATTTCAGTTAATGTCTCATATCCTTGCTTACTCAGAGAAGCCTTTGCGAGTTTTAAAGCAGCCTTTACACTTTCATTAGATAAATCACCCAATGCTACTCCATTCCGATTTTGAGAATTTGCAGGTAAGTTTGTCCAATGTGCAGCATTTTCCTCTGTAAATTCATATTGAACGGTACTTTTTTGCTCATCTGTTAAAGTTGATAAGAATTTATTGGCCAGTTTCACCTCGTTTGCCCCTTGTTGTGTTACCTTACTTTCTGTTACTTGATTAAGTACGTCAAGGATAGAATCTTTAGGTTCTGATTGAAGAAAATCTCCTCCTTGTAGGGCAGTAGTACTTTGTGTAGTTGATTCAGTTGTATCACTTGCATCACTTGCTGCAAAAGCTGACATTCCTGACCCACCACCTATCACTCCTACAGATAAAGCTCCGGTCATTATATATCCTACTAACTTCTTTTTCTTCATTTTACTCATTCCTCCTTCATCGGATTAGTACAGGATAAAATGCAATGGATATCCTTTACTTTTGCTATGTTACTATCCAATGGTGAAAAAATAATGAAAATTAGATATAGAGGAAATTAAAGGACATCTCATTATCCCATTAGCTACTCTTTTTATTGTCAAGAAGTCGTGTTATGTTCATTATGGTTTGTTAAAGTATTAGGAAGATGATAAGCCTCCAATATCTATTTCTAAATATTAGAGGCTTATTTGGTCATGAAAAATGTATTTATATATATTAGTTCGCGAAAGTCAATAAGAATCCAGTTTACTCTGTAGTTATAGAAGCAATACATATGTTTAAAAAGAAACAAGTTCACCACGAAGTAAAATCTATACAAAATAAAATAGAATTCATACATAATTATTTAGAATCGCTTTATAAATTAGAAAATAACAGTTAAATCAACCTGTATTCTTTTAGACAATTATTTTTTGCTCTCCAATCTATTATTGTATTTCCTCATAATCTCCTCTGCTTGCTCTAACTGTTTCCGATCATTAATACCCATCACTTGTGCATTATCAAATAATAAATATGAGCCAAACTTTTTGTTTTGTTTATTAAAAATAGATACCATATCAGTTAAATAATATTCATTTTGTACATTATTATTTTCAACAAGTGGTATACCTTCTATTAACGCTTTATTTTTAAAAACAAAAATTCCTGTATTCACTTCTTTAATTTTCCTCTGTTCATGATTGGCGTCTTTTTCCTCGATTATATCAATTACTTCTCCATCGCTGTTACGAATAATTCGGCCGTAACCTGTAGGATCTTCAAATTTTGTGATTAATACTGTCCCATCATTATTAGCTTGTTGGTGTTTTTCTAATAAAGATAATATCGTTTTTTCTTGAATAAGAGGTGTATCACCTGTGATAATCAACGTATTGCCTTCCTCTCTAAGTTGAGGAATCGCTTGCATTACCGCATGGCCAGTTCCTTTTTGCTCCAATTGATACGCATATTTGACACCATTTCCTATTGTTTCTCTTACCATTTCACCTTTATGTCCAATTACAACTATCTTATCCTGAATTCTAGATGCCTCTAGCTTTTCGAGTATATGCATAATCATAGGTTTTTCGCAAACAGGATGGAGAACTTTTGGTAGTTCTGATTTCATTCTTGTGCCTTTTCCAGCTGCCAACACAATTGCACTTGTCATAATAAAATTGCCTCCAATATAAATAGGGATTAAGTTAGTTAAAACGATAAACTTGCTTTAATCTATACTCTATCTAAAAAAAATGAAAATTAAGTGAAAATTAACGAGATTATCAATAATGAAGATCTATATCATAACAATGTTCTTTCAATATTAACTATTTGTTTTTACCTTTTAAAATTCTAGTGATAATAATTCATTATATGGAAATATAAGGCATTTGTTGAGAAGTTACACAATGTTTTAAAGAGTATATAACATATATTTCTATAAGAAGGTGTAAAAGTGTTCTTCAAGGTGGAGGAAGCTTTTTTGAAGTAAAGGGTTGGGTTAGATGTAGAAGAGCGGTTAAGAGGACTGGAAATTTCAAATAAAAAAGCAGAGTTTAATTAGAGATTCAGTAAATTTTTTTACCATTTTATTAACTATCATATTCATCAATAAGGAAACATAACGGAAAAAAACACAGCTTTTGCTTGTGGGTGGAAAAGGGTTAAAATTAGGGGGATTAAAAATTCAAGGAATACAGGAACCTACAAGTACCAGAAGGATGTTATGTTACAACTTTTATACTGTACATGAAAAACGTTGATATATAGGGTTTTTTAAAACTGAAAATTCTATACTGGATGCACCTTGTTTTTTTATTTGGGTACCAAAGGTTGATGCAGAGTTTTGCTTCTTCTTCAACAGTAAAAACTAGAAAATGAAAATAAATATATCTCTCCCAGTTTAATTATAAAACATAAATAAGATAAAATATAGACTGTTTATGTTTAGAGTTAAGTTCTAGAATTTATACATATGTCATTGATCTGATTTATGCATAGAGGCTTTGCAACTTGCAAAGGTATCGAACCAACTCTAATGAAGACATACTCCAAAAAATTAGAGATATGCTCCAAATTATCAAAGGTGGGATTGTGACATATAAAGTTTAAAAGAAGGGGAGAGTTGAAATGGGTTCTTATGTTCTCAGTTTTCAGGAGATTGATAAAACGCAGCTTTTACTCGTCGGAGGAAAAGGATTGAATTTAGGGAAACTATCGCAAATTCATGGAATACAAGTACCGGCAGGATTTTGTGTTACAACAGAAGCCTATCAAAAAGCTCTCGAACAAAACGAAGTGTTTCACGCATTGTTGGATCAATTAACACTGCTAAAAGTAGAGGATCGAGTTCAAATTCGTGAAATTAGCAGGAAAATTCGAAAAATCATTATGGAAGTAGAGATTCCTTCCGACGTTGGGAAAGCTGTTGCTCACTATCTCTCCCGGTTTGGCGAGGAACATGCTTATGCAGTGCGTTCTAGTGCAACTGCTGAAGATTTGCCACATGCCTCTTTTGCGGGTCAACAAGATACCTTTTTAAATATCACCGGCAAAGAAGCAATCTTGCAGCATATCAGCAAATGCTGGGCTTCCCTATTTACGGATCGTGCGGTAATCTATCGTATGCAAAAGGGATTTGATCACAGTCAAGTTTATTTATCCGTAATCGTGCAAAGGATGGTTTTCTCACATGCTTCAGGGATTTTATTTACCGCTGATCCAATTACCTCTAACCGAAAGGCGCTATCAATTGATGCCAGTTTTGGACTTGGAGAAGCACTAGTCTCTGGCTTGGTATCTGCAGATTGTTACAAAGTACAGGAAGATAAAATCGTCGATAAGAGGATAGCAACCAAAAAATTGGCTGTCTATGGACGAGAAGAAGGCGGAACAGAGACACAACAGATCGATCCGGATCAGCAAAAGACACAAACACTTACTGATCAACAGATTTTACAACTAGCACGCATTGGAAGACAGATCGAAGCTCATTTTGGTTTCCCCCAGGACATCGAATGGTGTTTAGTTGATGATACATTTTATATTGTTCAGAGTCGACCAATTACTACTTTATATCCCATCCCTGAAGCAAATGATGAAGAGAATCACGTTTACGTATCTGTCGGTCATCAACAAATGATGACTGATCCCATGAAACCATTGGGCTTATCTTTTTGGATGTTAACGACTAATGCACCGATGCGCAAAGCTGGTGGAAGGTTGTTTGTTGATGTCACACATATGCTGGCTTCACCTGACAGCAGAAAAATGATATTAGGTGGCATGGGACAACACGATCCACTCATGAAAGACGCACTTATGACCATAATAGAGCGAGGAGATTTTATAAAGCTTTTACCAACTGATAAGCGCGAACAGAGTTCCGATATAAGCGATAAAAGTTTGTTGCCCAAGGGTTCTAGGACACAAATCGAAAACGAGCCCACAATCGTTTCTGATTTAATTAAGAGAAGTCAATCATCGATAGAAGAGTTAAAACAAAATATCCAAACGAAATTAGGATCGGATTTATTTGACTTTATTCTGGAAGATATCCAGAGATTAAAGAAAATTTTATTTGACCCACAAAGCTCTGCTGTGTTTATGGCTGCTATAGATGCTTCATCATGGATCAATGACAATATGAAAGAATGGTTAGGTGAAAAAAACGTAGCAGATACACTTTCCCAATCTGTTCCAAACAATATTACTTCGGAAATGGGTCTGGCGCTATTGGATGTTGCAGATGCGATTCGCCCTTATCCAGAAGTAATCCATTATTTACAACATGTAAAAGATGATAACTTTTTGGATGAACTGGTTAAGATTGATGGGGGACAGGAAACCCATGACGCAATAATTGCTTATCTTAACAAATATGGAATGCGATGTGCCGGAGAAATCGATATTACTAAAACTCGTTGGAGTGAAAAACCAATTACACTTGTCCCTATGATTCTCAATAATATTAAAAACATTGAGCCTAATGCTAGCTATAGGAAATTTGAGCAAGGACGGCGTGTTGCCTTGAAAAAAGAACAAGATTTATTAGATCGATTGAAGCAATTACCGGAGGGTGAACAAAAAGCTAAAGAAACAAAACGAATGATTGATATAATCCGGAATTTCATCGGATATCGAGAATATCCAAAATACGGCATGGTTAATCGCTACTTCGTTTATAAGCAGGCTTTACTAAAAGAAGCTGAACAACTCGTACAAGAGGGCGTTATTCATGAAAAAGAAGATATATACTATCTCACTTTTGAAGAATTTCATGAAGTCGTACGCACAAATAAACTAGATTATAGGATCATCAGCGAACGAAAAGACGAGTACAAATTATATGAAAAACTAACTCCACCGCGTGTTATCACGTCTGACGGTGAAATCATTGCAGGTGAGTACAAACGAGAAAATCTCCCATCCGAAGCTATTGTAGGTCTACCGGTTTCTTCTGGAGTTATCGAAGGAAGAGCACGTGTCATCATAAACATAGAAGATGCTGATCTAGAAGATGGAGATATATTAGTCACCTCCTTTACCGACCCTAGCTGGACACCATTGTTTGTATCGATAAAAGGTCTAGTCACCGAAGTTGGTGGACTGATGACCCATGGAGCAGTTATTGCACGTGAATATGGTTTGCCAGCAGTTGTCGGTGTAGAAAATGCCACCAAGCTGATAAAAGATGGGCAACGCATTCGAATAAATGGAACAGATGGATATATCGAAATATTGTAATTGCTGAATACGTCTCTAATTGACTTGTTCCCGCTTTATTTTCAATTAGTTGTTTTTCAACATTAGGTGAATCATTTGCATCATGATGTTACTTTGCGGTCTATGGTAGGAATCCTGTCGCTGGGCCATTAAGTATACTTAAGAGAAAGGAAAAAGCGCAAACATTGCTGTTCAATGATTTTGCGCTTTTTTCATTCCTTCGAATTTAGGTTATGGTATATAGAAGAAAATCTTTAATGATCAATCCTAAAAAATGGAAAATTGTATAGCCTCATATGTTGATACTTTACATGCTTTAAGACCTTTTATTAAAACGGTTAGAGTATTAAAGGTAGAGGAGCTAATATCTCTCCCTTTTATTTCGGTAATAGAAACGATACATATTCTTAAAAAAGAACAACGCACTTTAAAGGAGCAGTTTGTCCAAAATTAAGTGAAGTTCATTCATCAATTAAAACGATTCCTCAAATCGAAGAGCTTTCTGTAGATTGAGGATTTGATTTTGAATATTTGAGAATCCTTCTATTTCAGGTACATGTTTCTCGATTGGGTATTGATTGTTCTCTAAAGTAAGAGCCATTGTTTCAAAAACATAAAGCAATTGAGCAAGGTCCTTATCTGGAAGAGTAGGCCTTTCATAATATTTAAAGCTAGATTCAAGATAATATCCTATTTGGTTTACGGAAAATATAACGGGCCATAGCGATTCTAATTTGGCCTTATTACTAAATAGTTCACCTAAAGCTGTATCATAGACTGTTAATAAATTAACTAAATTTGTTTGCATTCTGTCTCTTTCTTTACACTCTTCAAAATGTATACTTTGATTATTTTTTGAGAATAAACTCAATAAAAATTGTCCTTGGCTTCGAATTGTAGCAACAGTAAAATGATTAAGCACACTAGAAGCTGATTTTCTTCCAACTAAAAATATGCCAATAAGTCCAATAATAACACCTACTATAATATCTGTAATTCTTACAGTAGCAAAGAAGGAGAATTTATATACTTTAGCTGAGTATTCTGCCATAACCAAAGCTGATGGCGTAAAAAACATAGCAGCTATTCCATAATTTCGAACGATAAAAAGCTCTGTAAGAAACGTTAAACACAAAATAATAAAAGCAACCATGTATCCATTGTGTACAGATACAAGAATTACACTTGCTAATAGTACGCCAATAATGGTCCCAAAAGTTCGTTGAACAGCACGGTGGAACGTTGCTATAACTGTTGGTCCAGACATGACTGCAGCACAAGATAAAGGGACCCAGTATGATCGATCAAAACCGAATGAATAGGCAATAATAGAAGCGAGCATAAGGATTATTCCAAATTTTATAGCAGAGAGAAACACGATTGAATTTTTATCAAAAGCATTTAAAAAAGTGGTTTTGAGAGAAGGTTTTGAAATTCTTACTTCTTGTTGTATTTTCTCAATAGGGTCATTTAGTATTCTACTGGCATTATGAATTTTCATGAATAAGTTTTCCAACTCTTTACCTACTCCATGTAACCTTAAAATGTTAGCCGTCTTTCTCTTTTTAGTCCCAATAGCCTGAGCTAAATTTCGGAGGGATTGTGCTAATTCAGATGGTATTGTTAGATTTTTCTCCATGGATAAATCGAGAGTCTCTAAAAATATTCGGTTAGCCTGTTCATTTAACAGAAACAACCTTGTAAATGTGTCTGTCTTCCTCTTAGAAGAATAACCTGCTAATAGCATATTTTCTGCTTGTTTCATTACTAAAACTGTTTGATGTCTTGCAATATCAAAATTTGCTTTACCAATTGAATCTAAGAAATAGGCTAATTCTACGTATACTTTTTTTATGGCAGTTATCTCAGGTCCATGAGGAGATATAAACCAACCTGCCATGCAAATTATCCAAGATAGTCCGCCTCCTAAAAAGACAAATCCCCCACGCAAAAGAGCAAGTGATGGATCGCTAGGCATACCAGTAGCCATTGCAAAACTTAAGACAAAAAATAGAGCAGAGGGACCCGTAATCTTTAAAGCCCCAAAAATAAATATAGCTACGGCTCCAATGAGTCCCATAACTATAGAAGTTCCGAGCGGATAGGGAGCTAAAAGGGAGCCAAGGACCATAGATAAAGACATCCCTAGCGCTACACAAAAAATTCTTTTAGCTCTTTGTGCATAGGGTTGATTAAATACATAAAGATAGGTAAATGCTCCAATACTAGCCAGCAAACCATACTCTAGATATCCTAAAGAAAATCCAATAACTATAGGTAAAGCAGCAGCTAGTCCAGCATTTAAAGCTTTTATCCAGGGGAAAGGGTTCTTTTTTATGATAAAAGCTTGTTTAAACGTTGTATGAATTGTATTTAATTTAGGATGAACAGGTTTTGATGGTTTTCTTTGTTGACTTTTGTTCATTCTACTATCTCCTTCTCAAAATATGTCACGTTACGTTTTGTATTATTTTTTAATATGGTAGTTGGGTAATTCTTTATGATTATAGAGAATTCTGCGAAAAATTAACTTCTAGCGTTATCATTTATTCTTTGTCTTTAGGGTGGGACTATGTATGATAAGTCCATATCATTCAGTTTTTCTCATTTAGACGATACAGATAATGATTCAATATAGTGTAAAAGCCATGTCCTACTCATGATAGAACATGGCTTTCTTTAATTTATATACCGATAACTTACTTTATGGTGACTAAAACACCATACGATAATAAAGTTTTATCTTAACGTTATTTGTGTAATTATAGGTTACCTAAAATTTTAGAAATGCAAAGGAGAAAGTTCAAACCTACTTATAGTTGGAGGAGGTAGGACTACAAGATGGATTTTCTGTATTCGTTGATTGTGCTAATTTTGTTAAATAGTAGCATTCTTCTCTCATCATGTGATCTGCCATTAGAGCAGAAAATGTACTGAGCATTTCGTTTGATAGTTCTAATTCTTCGATCTCATGAAGAAATACTTGAAATAATTCTATTTCTAACCTAACGTCTTTGTTCATTTTCTTTAATGCGGGAAAGGATTCGAGATTTGTTCTTAAATATCCGGTCAACTCTACAGCTTTCAGATAAAAATGTTCAAAGTGGGTAGAGAACTGCATACTCTTTTGCTTCAGCTTCTTTTCTACTGCGTCAAGACTATCGGAAATAGCTCCAGCATGCCCTGCAGCATCTAAAGTCCATAGTAAATGATGGTGAAGTTCATGAAAGATGGGTGGAACTTGTTTCTTTTCTAAGTAGCTAAGAATTAATAAATACTCATCAAGTTCATTGACCATATGGTTTAGGAAAGTAGGTGTAAGATGAATAGTAAAGTCAGTTGTTAAGTGCTTTTTTAATAAGGATAATTTAAATTCTTTAAGTGCTAATGCTTGGGCTTTAGCCTCCATTGTAAGCTTTTCTATATGATAAGGTGGACCCTTGATGTTGTCTAACAAAGTACTAAACGATTGAATGAACGTTTTAGCTATTTGTATTTCTTCTTTCTCTTTTTCTGCTAAAGAATCTAAGATAAATTGTGAATGGTCTTTTAAAACTTGAATCCAAAAGGTATGTTCAAAAATTGCATTTTGAGTATAGTTATTATTCATTGTTTTCCTCCCTTAATAAGCAATAAGATAGCCACCTTTTATACATATTAGAGAGGACCTATTTATATTAATGTATAAGAGAAAATTTAGAACATTTAAGCTATGTGTTTTATGTAAACAACTAATTAGCTATAAATCATATATACGTCAGACCGCCTCATATATCAATGAATATTGGACGGGTTTTACTGTGGAGATAACCATGACTATTATTTATGAGAGGTTAAATCCGTCCTTATATTTTAAAGGCTCCTTATATCAATGAATATGACTTCTAGTTAACCGTACATAGGAGTAAACATACGTCCATTTTTAATACTGTTTTATTTTAACTGTGTTTATTTAATACATATAGTCTTCTCCATTTTCTTATTAAATAAGGTGAGTCTAAAATATAGCGACTTTCTTGTAAAAGATAAATATTACAATGTCATAGAAAATACCCCCACTGCTTCAGAGCTGTGGGGTTGTCAACGTGATACTATTATTATCTCTAATTTGGCAGGTCACATGGATATAGATCTTCTAGAAAATAATGATTGGTTAAGAAGTTTTCAGAATACATTTATAGGACTTTTTCTTGATGAACGTAACCCATTTTAGAAGAAATTAAAAAAGCAGCATCTTTAACGATTTTTTGGTAATTTGTTATGTTTTCCTGAGAAAATCTACTTGTTGGTCCAGAAATCGAAAGAGATGCCTTGACAACTCCGTTTATATCAAAAATCGGTGCAGAAACAGCTGAAGAGCCGATTTCTTCTTCGTCAATACTACTACAAAAATAGACTGTTTTTATTTCTTCCAATTCATCCATTAACTGTGGTCTAGGATTGACTGCAGTTTCTAAAACCATTTGAATAAACTCCTCATTTTGAAAAGCAAGTAGTGCCTTTCCTCCAGCGCCTGCCCATAAAGGGTGCTTTACTCCAATTTTAATACTATGACTTATCGTATTAAGGCCTAGCGCCTGCTCAATACATACTCTATAGATTCCTTCTAAAGTATGTAAGTTAATGGTTTCCTTTGTTTCATCTCGTAATTTTTCCATAATAGGTTTTGCAATAGTTTTTAACTCAATGGATTTACCAGCTATATGACCCAAATAATAAATTTGTTTACCAAGTTTATATTTAAGGGTTGATAAATCTTTTTCTACATATCCATTTTGTTCTAGGGTTGCCAAAAGTCTAGTTGTTGTAGATTTAGCTAATCCTATCTTTTCTGAAATTTGAGTTAAATTTAATTGGGGTTGTTTTTCATCAAAGCAAGCGAGAATATCCAACGCTCTTTGAACGGTTCGTATTCCTTGTCCTCCATTTTCTTTTTCTAATGGCATCTTTTCATCATCCTTTTATGTGTAATAAAATGGTTTGTTGATTAAAATGAATTCCACTAGTTGGAACTTGTTTACATCCTACACTGAATTTTATTTGCAATCAAGTTTTTTTAGATGTCATCCCTTTCCCTATTAAAAGTAACTATAACTCAATAATTAAGAACTTTATAGATAATTTTTTGAAAATTTTATATTGATAAACTATTGAAAAAACAAAAAAATTGATATACAATCACTTTAAAGTTTCATAGAGTGTAATCATGTTCCGCTCAGTGGAATATAGATACGAAGTTTGATGAGTATAAATAAACAAAAAAGGGGAGACCATCAATTATCTGTAATTAGTTGTCGAAAAAAACCAAAAATGAAAGCGTTTATACTATTTTTATTTAAACCTAAAGTAATTAACAAACTATCATTTAGAAAGATAGGTGATAAAACATGATAAAAACGACTGTAAAAAAAGCACATCCTTATATTAATGGGGAATGGGTTGAAACAAATCGTGAAAGTGTTTTAATTAAAAGTCCTTACTCCGGAGAAGTAGTTGGTGAGCAAGTACTCGCAACACCAGAAGATGTAGAAAATGCTTTGGCCTCTGCTTATGCATCAAAAAAACAAATTGCTAATATTCCTTCTCATGAACGAGGAAAAATTTTAAAGCGGGCAGCTAGCTTACTAGAACAAGGGAAAGAGAGATTTGCTGAGCTTATTTCTCTTGAATTAGGAAAACCTTTAAAAAATACGCTTGATGAAGTATCTCGCTCCATTGAAACATTAGAATTATCAGGTGAAGAAGCAAAACGCTTAACAGGAGAAACATTGCCTGGTGATGCTTCTGAAAGAGGAACGAAAGCGATTGCTTCTACTTTTCGGGTACCTGTTGGGGTCGTTGCTGCTATTACACCATTTAATGCGCCTCTAAATCTTGTTTGCCATAAAGTTGGCCCAGCATTTGCAGCAGGAAATAGTGTGATTTTGAAGCCGGCTCCTCAAACAGCGTTAATCGCGAC
Source organism: Priestia filamentosa (assembly GCF_900177535.1). Taxonomy (NCBI): domain Bacteria; kingdom Bacillati; phylum Bacillota; class Bacilli; order Caryophanales; family Bacillaceae; genus Priestia; species Priestia filamentosa. Next base: position 54,960 of record NZ_FXAJ01000007.1, on the reverse strand, counting down.
TGAATTATTAAAGTTATTATTAGAGGCTGGGCTTCCTAAAAACGCTATCAATATGGTGCTTGGCGGAGTGGAAATTGGACAGCAAGTTGTAAAAGATGACCGCATTAATGTGATTTCTTTTACAGGCGGGGTAGTGGCTGCTAGGAATATATGCGAATTAGCTAATATGAAAAAAGTACTCCTTGAGCTTGGTGGAAACGCTTCTACTATTGTCCATGAAGATGCAGATTTAAAGCGTGCTGCCACTTTGTGTGCAAGAACAGGTTTCAGTAATTCAGGACAAAGCTGTATTTCTGTTCAACGAATTTATGTACATCAATCAATTATTCCAACATTTACGGACCTGTTAAAAGAAGAGGTATTAAAACTTAAAATTGGAGATCCTTCATTACCAGATACAGATGTTGGCTGCTTAGTTGATGAAAATGCAGCGAAACGGGTGATGAATTGGATCAATGAATCTATTCAGCTAGGAGCGACGGTTGTATGCGGAGGCAAACAACATGGTGCAACAGTAGAACCAACGATTTTATTAAATCCTCCTAAACATAGTAAAGTCGTTTGTCAGGAAGTGTTTGGACCGATAGTAAGTATTATTCCTTACGAAACTATTGAAGAAGCCATTGCAGAGACTAATGATTCGTCCTTTGGACTCCAGACAGGACTGTTTACAAATAAAATGGATTTGGCTTATAAAGTTGCCCACTCACTAGAAGTTGGTGGTGTTGTGATTAATGGAACGTCGAATTTCAGACTAGATCATTGGCCTTATGGCGGTGTGAAGAATAGTGGAATTGGGCGTGAAGGTCCTCGTTACGCGATTGAGGATATGACAGAAACAAAAATGATAGTATTACAGCTTCCTATTAACGAATAGTGAACATGAGGTAGCTTGTTGTAAGCGTTAACAAGGGTGGGGAAGGATAATGAAGGGCGTCAGTAATTAATTGCTTCTATGATTCTTCCTTTCGCGGAGTATAAACAGACCTTTGAAGAGACTGTTACAGGAAAGCATAGAAAAACGATTCTGAATTTTAAGGAGGAACAAAAACAATGAACAATCTCATCTCTCATCAATTAGTCAAGTATTTAGAAGATAGAGGAGTCGAACATATCTTTGGTCTTTGCGGACATACAAATATTGCGGTTTTAACAGCTTTGGAAAATAGTTCAATCAAATTCGTTAATGTTAGACATGAACAAATATCTGCTCATATGGCTGATGGGTATGCGAGAGTAAAAAAACAAACGGCTGTTTTATTAAGCCATTTAGGACCTGGCTTAACGAATGCTGCTACAGGAGTTGCTAACGCAGCTTTAGATTCGATTCCAATGGTCGTGATCGCCGGGGATGTTCCAAGTCACTACTATGGTAAACATCCTCATCAGGAAGTTAATTTACATGCTGATGCTTCACAATATGAAATTTACCGTCCGTTTGTTAAGCGTGCATGGCGTGTGGATCGTCCTGATTTATTTCCTGAAATTATGGAGAAGGCTTTTCAATTGGCGGAAAGCGGAAATCCTGGTCCTGTCTTAGTATCAGTACCAATGGATATTTTCTCGAAAGAAGTGGATCCGGCGTTATTTGAAAAGTTAAACCATAATACGAAAATGCTTAATAAGCCTTCAATTGATGAGATTACAGCGAGAAAGATCATCGAAACGCTTGTAAATGCCCAAAATCCTCTCTTATATGTAGGTGGAGGGATTTTGCTAGCAGATGCAGCTCAGGAACTGAGAGAACTAGTTGACCATTTGAATATTCCAGTTGCTCATTCTCTTATGGGGAAAGGCGCTGTTTCTGATGACCACCCATTTACATTAGGGATGACAGGCTTCTGGGGAACGAAGTTTATTAATGATAAATGTAAAGAAGCAGATTATATTTTTGCCTTAGGCACTCGTTTTGCTGAAGCGGATAGCAGTTCATGGGAATCAGAATATACCTTTAACTTCCCGCCTACAAAATTGATTCAAATTGACATTGATCCAAGCGAAATTGGCCGGAACTACCCAGTCGAAATTGGAGCGGTAGCAGATTTAAAACAAGCGTTAACTGTGTTAAATCGTGTGGCAAAAGAATTAGTTCCAGAAGGATTACAAAATGAGGAACTTAAACAAGAAATTGCTTCTTATCGAGAAGAATTCAAAAAAAGTAATCAAAAATTTATTACAGATAATTCTTTCCCAATGCAGCCTCAGCGCATTTTAGAAGAAGTGCGCGAAGTCCTTCCGAAGGATGCGTACATTACAACAGATGTAGGCTGGAATAAAAATGGAGTAGGACAGCAGTTTCCAATATATGAAGCAGGCAGTATTTTAACACCTGGCGGTTTTGCTACAATGGGGTTCGGAGCTCCAGCGGCCCTAGGAGCAAAAATTGCTCAACCGGATAAAGTGGTTGTTTCGTTGGTAGGCGACGGCGGTTTTGGGCAGAATCCTGCCTTACTTGCAACAGCGGCTGAAGAAAATATCCCAGTTGTGTGGATTATCATGAATAATTATGCGTTTGGTACGATTGCAGGATTGCAAAAAGCCCATTATGGAACAACTCTTGGTACGTTGTTTGAAAGAGATGGAAACCCTTACTCTCCTGACTATGCAGCTATCGCAAAGGCTTATGGAGTGGAAGGAATTAAAATTGAAGCAGCGGAAGAATTTAAACCTGCTTTACAACGGGCCATTGAATCAAACAAACCAGTTGTCATCGATGTCGCTATGTTAAACAATCCTGTTCCAACCTCTGGACACTGGAATATAATGGATATTTATTCTCCGGATAAGAAGGTTCATCACGTATCTGTATAAATCTAAAAAACACTCTACACTTGGAGGGATAAAAGAAGATGACAAATCGATTTTCCTTAGCCCACCTTACAACACTTGGTTGCACACCACCAGAGATGACTTACCTTGCCGCGAGAGCCGGTTATGATTTCGTCAGCCTTAGACCCATTTATATGGGTCTACCTGGCGAGCCTAACTATGCGTTAGCTGAAAATAAACAGATGATGCGGGAAACGAAAGAGGCACTTGCTGAAACAGGCATACAGCTTCTAGACATTGAGCTAGCACGTATCTGTGATGACGTTGATCCAAAGAAGTATGTACCTGCTATGGAAGTTGCGGCTGAACTTGGCGGGCGCCATGTTCTTAGTAGTATCTGGACGAATGATCGCGATTTATATATGGAGCGTTTTATTGAACTTTGCGAGCTGGCTAAACCGTTCGGACTAACTATAGAATTAGAGTATGTTCCTATTGCAAGTGTGACAAATCTTGCGGAAACTCTTAATGTTCTACGTGCAGCAAATCAGGAAAATGCTGGTCTTATGATCGATATCCATCATTTCCATCGTGCAGGGGATAAGATTGAGGATTTGGACGCAGTACCACGTGAATGGTTCCGATTTCTCCATCTTTGCGATGCACCTGCGAAAATTCCGGCATCAAAAGAAGAGATGATCAAGATTCTTCGTGAGGAACGTTTGTACATAGGAGAGGGGTGTATTGATATTGCGAGTATCGTGGAGCGTATTCCTGAGATTCCTTACTCAATTGAGCTGCCGCATAATAAACGCGCTCAAGAGTTAGGATATGAGGAACATGCGCGGCGTTGCTTGCAGACTGCAAAGGCGTATTTCGAAGCTTACTCTTTTCAGAAGCGTTAATAAATGCAGGTCGAGTAAATGTACATGAATTTTGAAAACGTGGTCTCACCTCACAAAAACGTGATGAGTCTGAAGATGAAAATTGTTGCTATAAATATAATAACAACTTAATCTATTGAACAATATTACGCGAAATCAACTAAAAATGATATTGAATGGGGAGATAACGTTTATTGTATTTGTAAGATATTTGCTTATTGTTATAGAAGGATGGGAATGCCCATTCTATAAAAATAAAGGGGGAGATAATATGAAAAAAATTCTGATGTTACATGGAATCAATCATGATATGTTTGGAAAAAGGGACCCTGTTCAATATGGTACAATCACCCTTGATCAGATCAACGAGCAACTAAATGAACTAGCGAATGAGTTAGATGTTGAAATAGAATGTTTTCAGACTAATCATGAAGGAGAGATGTGCGAAAGAATTCATCAAGCCTTTCTAGAGAATAAGGATGCCATTATCATCAATGCCGGTGCATGGACTCATTATAGTTATGGGCTGCGTGATGCGCTTGCCATTCTTACTGCACCAATTATTGAGATTCATATGTCTAATATTCACGCAAGAGAAGAGTTTCGGCATCATTCGGTTTTTGCTGAAATTGCAAAAGGACAAATTTGCGGTTTTGGGGTGGAAAGCTATCTTCTTGGTTTAAGGGCAGCTGTAGCGGCGATAAAGTAGTCTAATCATAGAGGGGCGGCCTATCAGTATCGGCATGTTCCTCCTTTATTTGGGAACTGTTGGAATTTGCATATGATATTCAACTTAAGTTAAAAAACTGAATATTTAGTATAGTGGTGGCGATCTAAGAAAGAAAAGTGATGGATAAGAGAAAGAAAATGTTATAAAAACAAATACAATAGATCAATAAATTGACAGCGGTTACAAAGATCACTTAGTTTTTTTGAAAAATTTCTTTCTATATAAAGTCCTAAGAAGATAGAACGTTAAAATACTTTTATTTTTTAACTTTAATGAGGTTGATTTAAGTAATTCGGATTTCAGCTTGTAAGTATTCACGATTCCAATTGTATAAATACCTGTATGATCTAAATTAACCGGTCTTTTCGAAAACTTTTTCCGGTAGATAGGGGTTGTTGGAAATGTATATAAAGACAGCACTAAGCATGTATACAAGTTATCTTTTACTAGGTATGGTGAATATCATACTGATTTCAAATATGACTTCGTTAACGGGTCAGTGGAGTACGGACAGCGCTGGGATTAGTTATATTATTTCTGCAATTGGAATTGGAAAGCTGCTTACTTATGCGTTATCAGGGCGTCTATCAGACAAGTTTGGAAGAAAGCCATTAGTTATTTTTGGAGCTTTTGGATTAGCCGTTTTTCTGGCAGGCATTCCGTTGGCTCCAAGCTATCAAATTGCATTTGCTCTTGCACTGTTGGCTGGATGCGCCAATTCAGCACTTGATGCAGGCGCGTATCCAGGTTTAGTTGAGATTTTTCCAAAGTCAGCTGGATCTGCCAGTGTAATGGTCAAAGCTTTTATGGCAGTGGGCACAGGACTTTTGCCATTAATGATTTCGTTTATTGCAAGTAAGGGAATGTTTTACGGCTATGCTTTTTTTATACCTGCTGCTATTTACTTTCTAAATATGTTGTTTTTGATTACGGTTCCTTTTCCAAATCATCGTACAGTGCAAACTTCCGAGAGGGACCAGTCTAATGGAAGCACCAAGTTTCTCTCTGAACCAAATTTTAAGAAAGAGGGGCTTGCCCTTGTGGTTATTGGCTTCACTTCTACCGGACTATTTACTGTGGCTCAAATTTGGCTGCCTTCTTTTGGTCAGCAAGTATTAGGGATGACAGAAGTTCAATCCATTAAATTACTCAGCTATTATAGTGTCGGGATGTTCGTATCTGTTTTATCACTAGCTGTATTACTGAAAAAATTCCTGCGTCCTGTCACAGTCCTTGTGATTTATCCCATCATTACATTTACTTCAATTGTAGCTATTTTAACCATTAGGTCGCCTGAAATCGTATCGGTAGCCTCCTTTTTTGTCGGGTTTTCAACTGCTGGTATTTTCCAATTGTCAATTGCAACGATTAATGAACTATTCTGGAAAAAGAAAGGAACTGCGACAGGAATTCTTGCTACAGCAGGGGGACTTGCCTCTGTCGTTATGCCACTTGTGACAGGGTTTATGTCGAAAAGTGGTAATATTAAATTCATTTTTATTTTTGATGCATTTTTGTCAATCATTGGTTTAGTGTGTGCGTTATTTGTTTTTTACCGTTATAGAAAGTTAGTTGATGGACATAGGGAAATAGCATTCAACAAGAGTGATGAAAAAATAATGGATAAAATGTCTTAAAGGGCAATCTTTTGAATCATTGATGCGTCAGAAGTCAAGTGTGATTTAAATTTATCAGATGAGCGAGAGATGGCTAAAAGTTCAGGATGAATCCATACCTTATTGTAATTTTACAGTCATTTAGTTAAGTGAAACTTTCATGCTCCAACGAATGATAGAATAGGAGTGACCAAAATGAGATATATAGAAATCGGAGGAATGGATCGTGGGTGCTCACAACTTATTTTAGGGACTTCGAGCTTCTCACCGGACTGTAGAGCTCTTTCGTTTAAGATGTTAGACGCATTTGTAGGACAAGGAGGAAACACGATAGATACAGCATATCTTTATGGCCAAGGTTATGCTGAGCTTACGTTAGGTATGTGGCTAGAAGAAAGACAGAACCGTAAAGATATAATTATTATTAGCAAAGGGGGTCATCATTTTGTAAATGAAAATGGCCTTCATGATGGACGGAAAAAAAGAGTCAATCCTAAAGATATTACGCATGATTTAATGATAAGTCTTGAGAGACTTAAAACGGATTATATAGATCTGTACTTGCTTCATCGTGATGATCCATCCGTACCAGTGGAGATCCTTATGGATATGCTACAATATTTTAAAAATAGGGGTTATATAAAAGCATTTGGGGTATCCAATTGGTCAACGGAACGTATCGAAGAAGCGAATAAATATGCTGATGAAAAAGGGTATAATCGTTTGCTTGTAAATAGCCCATCGTTCAGTTTAGCCCGAGTCAACGAACCCCGTTGGCCAGGAACTGTATATGTGGACGAGACTGATCTTAAATGGCATAAAAAAAGGAACTTCCCACTTTTTTCATGGGCTTCCCAGGCAAGCGGGTTTTTTACAGGACGCTTTTCACCTGAGGACAAATCAAACAAAGATATTGTTCGAGTCTACTACAATGACACTAACTGGGAACGTTTACGAAGAGCCAACGAGTTAGCTAAACAAAAAGGACCTAAATATAATGCCAATCATATTGCTTTGGCATTTGTACTAAATCAGTCGTTTCCTTCTTGTGCGGTGATAGGATCACAAAACATAGAGGAGTTAAATTCGAGTATCCAAGCTCTAGATATTCAATTGACTTCAGAGGAAATACAGTGGATTAATGGTGAAGATTCAAACATGGTTGCAAATTCATATAAGCTAATTTGAGTTTTTTTAAAAAGAACGGGTGACAAGAGTTTAAAAGAAGGAGTTGCTGCAGCAGCTCCTCTTTCATTGTACTAAACGAGTATAACGGATTGAATAAAAAGAAGGTTTAAGAGTATGTAATAGAGCTGACTTTGCATTTATTGATAGAGTATTTGGCTACAATGATTGTCGCCTTTTCTATCCGGAAAATTATGGTTTATGAGAACATTAAAATATAGTCAATGTCTTTCTGAAAATAAAATGTACCCTATTAATCCTGTTAATCATAAGTCTCCATCTCCTAAAGTGCTTATAGATTATTTTTTATAGATGTTATAAAGTGGTATTACAGGAGGAATGATGGAGTTGGATTTAGGTGAGCGATTACAGAATTTAAGAGAGTCAAAAAATATGTCTCGAGAGGATCTCGCTAAAAAAATGAATGTATCTAGAGAAACCGTTTATAAATGGGAAAATAGCGAATGTTATCCTAATAGTCAAAACCTTTTAAAGTTAAGTGAGATATATGAAACAACAGTTGTTAAACTAATTAAGGTTAATTTCTTAACCTCGCAAATGGAGGAAACGATTGATAAAAGAGAAGAAACTATTTTGAATATTTTGTTTTATATAGGAATGGCAATCATATTTTTTGGTTTTTTCCTTGATTTACTCTTTGGTTTATCCATCTTTTTTGTAGTTTTAAATATTTTAGGAACTTTAATTGTCTGTTTTCCAAAAAAATCGAAGAAGCATATATTTCACATAATTATAGACTTCAAAAAAAGCTTTACTTCACAATAACAAAAGATCTTGGTCAAACAGCACCAAGGTCTTTTTCATATAAGCTGTATTAAGTGAACTCGCTTTGTGTAGCATATTTAGTTCTCTCCTTTTCTAAAAAAGGGACATTGTCTTTATTTTGTACATGAGGGTAGAAATTATTTAATCCTTTCCGATAAAATCGTAAATTTAAAATAGCCAAGATGTAGGATTATGGGATGGGTTTTACATCATGAAAAAGAATAGATATAAGCAAGTTGTTAATTGTAAAAAACAATAAAAATCGGACAGAACATTTATTGAAAATTCATTATCAAAAAACATTGACAGAAAAAAATATAAGTATTACAATTATCTCATATTCAAGATATTTTAATTTGAGATAATTCGATTGAAGTTATTTTGAAAGGAGGAAACCAAATGCAGCGGAAATGCACGAATTTGCCCTTTTTGGTATTAATGCAAACATCTAAAGCAGTTCATGAGAGAATGAAGGAAGAGATGTCGAAAAATAAGCTAAATATAATGGAGTTCTCTGTTTTAGAGGTGCTTTACCAAAAAGGGAAACAAACGATTCGCCAAATTGGGGATTATATATTAGTTTCAAGTAGTTCGATGACCTATGTTATAGATAAACTAGAACAAAAAGGTTTATTAAGTCGAAACACTTGTCAAGAGGATCGTCGTGTAATCCATGTTTCATTAACACATGATGGAAATGAATTAATGAAAGAAATCATGCTGAAACATTATAAGATAGTTAATGATATGTTTGATTCATTAAATCCTGACGAGGCAAAAACGCTTGTCCATCTTTTGGAAAAAGTAAAAGATAAAGTTTAGACACTATTTTTTTAGTTTATTATCTCGAATTCGAGATAAATATTATTTAGGAGAATTTAAAATGATAAATGTTGGTTTACTGATCATTCGTTTGGTAATTGGTTTACTATTTGTTGGCCACGGTGCTCAAAAATTATTTGGTTGGTTCGGCGGTCATGGTTTGAAAGGTACAGGAGGGTGGTTTGAATCCATTGGGATGAAGCCAGGAGTAAAAATAGCTCTTTTTGCAGGATTAGCAGAACTTATTGGAGGAATTTTGTTTGTATTAGGATTTTTAACACCACTTGCAGGAATTATCATTGCAGGCACAATGGTAATGGCTATTGTAAAGGTGCATGGTCCAAATGGATTATGGGCAACAGATAATGGATATGAATATAATCTAACTTTACTTGTTGTTGCGATAGGCGTAGCTTTAACAGGTCCTGGTCAGTATGCTCTTGATGCATTTTTATTCTAGATTGTATTAAAGTAGAGATTTTTGGGTTTGAAATGAATATTAGTAGATTTTTACTTTATAAGCCGGTATAACATAAAGTATCAACCTGTTTTAATAATCAGATTTTATATAACAAAGGAGTGTTAAAAATGAGTAAAAAAACAATGGGTATTCACCACATTACAGCAATCGTAGGGCATCCACAGGAGAATGTCGATTTCTATGCAGGTGTGTTAGGTTTACGTTTAGTTAAGCAAACCGTCAATTTTGATGACCCGGGTACGTATCACCTTTATTTTGGAGATGAAGGTGGTAAGCCGGGAACCATTATTACTTTCTTTCCATGGGCAGGTGCTCGCCAAGGTACGATAGGAGCGGGTCAAGTAGGCGTCACTTCTTATGTAGTTCCTAAAGGTGCTATGGAATTCTGGGAAAAAAGGCTAGAAAAATTCAATGTTGCGTTTACTAGAATGGAACGCTTTGGAGAATACTATTTAGAATTTGATGACCCTCATGGTCTTCACTTGGAGATTGTTGAAAGAGAAGAAGGCGAACTCAATACATGGAGTTTTGGTGATGTAACACCTGAAGTCGCTATTAAAGGGTTTGGGGGAGCAACTTTACTATCAACTCAACCTAATAAAACAGCAGAATTATTGGGAAAGGTAATGGGTCTTGAATTAGTCGGTAAAGAAGGAGACTTCGCTCGTTACCGTTCTACAGCTGAGTTAGGAAATATTATTGATCTTAAATTGACTACTATTGGACGTGGACAAATGGGTGTCGGTACCGTACACCATATTGCATGGCGAGCTATTGACGATGAAGATCAACTAGATTGGCAAGAATATATTGCAACAAATGGTTATGGTGTCACACCTGTACGAGATAGAAATTATTTTAATGCGATTTACTTTAAAGAACATGGCGAAATCCTGTTTGAAATTGCAACTGATCCTCCAGGATTTGCTCATGATGAATCACAAGAGACAATGGGCGAAAATTTGATGCTTCCATTACAATATGAGCCTCAGAGAGAGAAAATTGAACAAGTGTTACTGCCGTTTGAAGTAAGAGAACTAGACTAATGTTGCGAAAGGGATGATTTCTTTGCTTTCAATTGAGCCAGGTTCTATGTCCGAAAGAGAAATTTATAAATTTCTAATAGGGAGCATTATACCTAGACCTATTGCTTTCGTCACTACGATTTCAAAAGACGGTAATTTAAATGGTGCCCCATTTAGTTACTTTAATATTGTATCATCGAACCCGCCTATGATTTCTCTATCTATTCAACGCTCTGCGGGGAAACAAAAGGATACAGCGAGAAATATCATCGAGTCTAAGCAATTTGTTGTGCATATTGTTGACGAACAAAATGTTGAGAAAATAAATCAAACAGCTGCAAGTCTACCTTCTAATCAAAGTGAGATTGAGTTAGCTAATTTAACTCCCATAGAGAGTGTAAAGATTTCGGTACCCGGTGTAAAGGAAGCGAAAATTCGAATGGAATGTTCATTAGAGCATTCCTTAGAATTGGGAGGTTCAGATACCCCTGGATGCGATTTGATTATAGGAAAAGTCGTTCAATTTCATATTGAAGAGGATATTTATAAAAATGGAAGAATCAATCCTAATGGATTGGCTGCAGTAAGTCGGTTAGCTGGAAATGATTATGCGAAAATTGGTGAAATCTTTGAAGTAAAAAGACCTAAATAAATCCTTATAAAATCCCATGGATGAAACGGAGAGGATAAAATGCAAAAAACCTCAGGTATCCATCATATCTCAGCAATGGTAAACGATGCTCAACGAAATATCGACTTTTATGCAGGCGTACTTGGGTTACGACTTGTTAAAAAAACTATCAATTTTGATCGACCGGAAGTCTACCATCTGTATTTTGGGGATGAAACAGGTCAACCAGGTAGTGTTATTACTTTTTTTCCATGGGCTAAACAGCTAAAAGGTCGAATTGGGACGGGGCAAGTTGGTGTGACTAACTATGTTATACCAAAGGGTTCGCTTTCCTTTTGGGAGAATAGGTTACGGAAGTTCAGAGTCGAATTTACTTCTTCCATTCGCTTTGGTGAAAAATATTTACAATTTAATGATCCTGATGGACTCCAACTTGAATTAACAGAACGAGACGGGGGACCGGCGAATACTTGGAACTTTGGAGGAGTTGGAGCTGAACATGCGATTAAAGGGTTTGGTGGTGCTGTTTTGTATTCTTCACAGCCGCATAAAACAACCCACGTGCTAGAAAATATTTTGGGATTAGAATGCATGGGCCAAGAAAAAGAATTTCTTAGATTTAAATCTGAAGGTTCTATAGGGAATACGATTGATATCCGGTTAAATCCTTCAGTTCGGGGGTTGATGGGAGCAGGAACGGTTCATCATATAGCATGGCGAGCTATTGACGAGGAAGATCATCAAATGTGGAGAGCACTTCTTCTAGAAAACGGGTATTATCCAACTGAAATTCTCGATCGAAACTATTTCAAAGCTCTTTATTTTCATGAAGAAGGAGGAATCCTCTTCGAAATAGCAACTGATCCACCAGGTTTTTCAGTGGATGAACCTATCCATGAACTTGGAAAAAAACTGATGTTGCCATCTTGGTTAGAGTCAAAAAGAGAAGAATTAGAAGAAACCTTACCGCAAGTAGAGGTTCGTGTTCTGGAGGGGGATAAATAATGAAGCATATTTTCAATAAAGGGAAAGATTCCACAAAACCAACATTATTATTACTACATGGTACTGGTGGAAATGAATTAGATTTGTTGCCTATCGCAGGAAGAATTGATGATGAGGCTTCTGTCTTAAGTGTTCGAGGAAATGTATTAGAAAATGGAATGCCTCGATTCTTCAGAAGATTGGCTGAAGGGGTATTTGATGAAGAAGACCTTATTTTCCGAACAAAAGAATTAAATGAATTTCTTGATGAGGCAGCAGAAAAATATAGTTTTGATCGTGATAATATTGTCGCCATTGGCTACTCAAATGGAGCGAATATAGCAGCTAGTTTATTATTTCACTACCAAAATGCTTTAAAGAGTGCTATTCTTCATCACCCTATGGTACCGAGAAAAGGGATTGATCTTCCGGACTTATCAGGTAAGTTTGTGTTTATTGCTGCTGGGACAAATGATCCGATTTGCTCGCCAATGGAATCGAATGAGCTTCAATCCTTATTAGAAAAAGCTAATGCACATGTAGAACTTCATTGGGAGAATAAAGGCCATCAATTAACAATTGAAGAGGTAGAAGCTGCAAGCCAGTGGTATCAAAAAATACAGTCGAAATAGTGTAAATGAGTAGGCATGACATTATATCTTGTGATAAATGGAAGCAAAGTGTTCACAGTTAATCAGCTAACTTATAAATTCGATAAGAGGTAATGACTCGAAAATCTTAGAATTTAATACAATAAAGATATTTTGTGAAACATTACCTTTAATAAGGAATGCCACATTGAGTGGATGATTCACTCACCCAGATTTAGATAAGTATCAATTAAATCAGCTTAATCTACCTTAAAAAATAAGACATTTACACATTATATCTAAAAAAAGTGCAAACTCGTTGATTAATAACGGGTGTGCGCTTTTTGATTACTGATGGTCAGATGGCCGAGTAAATTAATAAGCATAATTATTTTAAAGTATTCTTTTATTTTTATAATGAATGGATAGTAATAATAGGGATACTAAGGGTAGAATGCATAATAAGCAAAGGTTTTTAGTCTGTTATTCATATCCTCAAACCGTTTTGGTACTGTATTTTATCTTGACAAATGAAGAGAATGGTTTAAATTCACAGGAAAGAAAGAGAAATTAAATATAAGATGAAAGTCAACATTAAAATCAGTGAGAAATAAATTTTTATTTGACAAGCTAATAAAACAGGTGTAACCTATTTTTAAGTTAAATAAATTGAATATTCTTATCTCGAGAGGTGGAGGGACTGGCCCTAGGAAACCTCGGCAGCGGACTATTAAAGTACTGTGCCAATTCCAGTAGCGATTTGCTTGAAGATAAGAAGAGCACCCATTATGACAATTACCCTCTTCTTATTTTTAAGAAGAGGTTTTTTAATTTTGAAAGAAAGAAGGAAATGAAATTATGACAAAGACATTAGTAAAAGCTCCATTTAAAGCAGATCACGTAGGTAGTTTTTTAAGAACAGCACCTCTTAAAGAAGCAAGAACAGCTTATGCAAATGGAGAGATTGATAAGGATGCCTTAAAAGCTGTAGAAGATAAAGAAATTGAAAAGCTTGTCCAAAAACAAATTGAGACAGGCCTTAAATCGATTACTGATGGTGAATTTAGACGCTCTTGGTGGCATTTAGACTTTTTATCAGGCTTAGAAGGTGTAGAGGAGTTTGAAACGGAATATATCAGTCAATTTAAAGGGGCAAAAACAAAAAATAAGGCTATTAAAGTAGTTGGTAAAGTGAGTTTCAACCATCATTATATGCTAGAACACTTCACGTTTTTAAAAGAAGCTGTCGAACAATATGGTGATGGAAGCCAAGTTGCTAAATTCTCCATTCCAAGTCCTAACATGTTATTCACTAGAATTCAAGAGGATTCATATTATGGGGGGAACCGTGAGCAGTTTTATAATGATACAGTAGCTGCTTATCAAAAAGCCATTCAAGCTTTTTATGATGCGGGATGCCGTTATCTACAATTAGATGATACTTCTTGGATTGATTTTGTTTCGGAAGAACGTATAAAAGCAGTTGTTGAAAAGCTTGGCATGGATGTACAGGATATTATTGATACGAGAGTAAGCTGCTTAAACGATGCGATTTCTAAGAAGCCTGAGGATATGCTGATCACAATGCATATTTGCCGTGGGAATTTCAGATCTACTTATATCACAAGTGGCGGCTACGATAATATCTCGGATGCAATCTTCGCTAACTTAAATGTAGACGGACTTTTCCTTGAATATGATGACAACCGTTCAGGTGATTTTGAACCATTAAAAAACTTTACTCGTAATAACCAAACCGTTGTACTAGGATTAATAACATCTAAATTTGCTAAACTAGAAAATCCTGAAACAATTAAAGAAAGAATTCAAGAGGCAAGCCAATACATACCTCTAGAAAACTTATCACTAAGTCCTCAATGTGGATTTGCAAGTACAGAAGAAGGAAACGAGTTAACAGAAGAAGAACAATGGAATAAAATCAGTCATGTAATTAAAATCGCTCAAGATGTTTGGGAAAATAACTAAAGAGTGATTTTTACAAAACCTTTCCTTTCACTTAGGAGGGGTTTTTAATCGAAGGTTTTGGTGCAAAGTCATCCATTCAAACAATCTCTAAAACCTGGATATATTAATCCTAGTCACCTACAAAAGATGGGTAATCAGTAAGAAAAAACAACAACTTAAGATGAGCTTTGTATAATTTAAAAATGGTTTGTAAAAGTATATATAAACAAAAATAAAAAGCGCAGGCTTGATGTTACTGAGCAAGTTTGCGCTTTTATTACTTCCTTTAGATTGTATATTAACTAGCATTTGCAGATCATATTCATCCATTTATGATTGTGAGGAATCTAAATTATCGAGTTTCCAATGAGCATTTGCAAACGGATCATTTTTACTATCTATGTATAAATAGAAGTTTTCTAATTCCTCTATAGCCTTAATTGAAAAGGAAACATCAAAAACTATAGATTGTCCTTGAGGGAGATTTGTAAACTTCTGAGCGTCGTTAGGAAGAGCTTTTCCTATAAATTTTTGGTTTGTTTTCTCATTTTCTATCCAAAATTCTAAAGGCAAAAGGGTAACACCTGTACCATCGTCATGAACATTCTTCACTTCAACTTGAGCCTTAATGGTACCTGAACCTTCATTGGTTTTTTCGTATGTCCCATCTAAAACAGAAACACCATAATCTCCGCCTTTTACATTTTCTCCGTAGAAGAGAATTCCCTTTTCTAATTCCTCAATTTCTAACTGTTGTTGCTGCTCTTCAGGAGATAGAGTATTTTCAACTTCTTTTGAAGGTTCAACTTGAGCAGTTTCTTTTTCTTCACTACAGGCTGTCATTAAGCTTGTAAGTATAAATGCCGCGCATGTTACTTTTAAAAAAGATTTCATAAAATTCCCTTTCTATATCCAATATTTAAATCATAAAGATAATTTTACATTAGGGATAAATGTTTATAAAGGAATTATAAGGTTTTTTTATTCTTATAATGTAGATGATGTGAAGTTTAATTGTAAAGAATCTAGAACAGGATTAGTTATGGTCTAATCCCGTTTTCTAGTTAACTCTGAGCTTCTGTAATGTATGTCTTAACAGATGGGGGTTGATATGTATGAAATTGATCAAGCAAGCCTTGTGGTTCTGTATCTACAAGAACCATAGTCCGATATTTTTCTTGTAAGAATTGTTCTTCTGTCATGTGATTAAATAAGGAAACAAGAGGGGTGTAATACTCGTTAATGTTTAAGAGCCCACACGGCTTTTGATGTAATCCTAATTGAGCCCATGTGAAAATTTCAAAGAACTCTTCTAATGTCCCTGGTCCGCCTGGTAATGCAATAAATCCATCTGCAAGTTCAGCCATCTTCGCTTTTCTTTCATGCATCGATTCTACCACAATAAGCTCCGATAGGTTTTTATGAGCAATTTCTCGTTCTTCAAGAAAAGTAGGCATGACTCCAATAACATGACCACCAAATTTTAATACAGAATCTGCAACAGCTCCCATTACCCCAACACTTGCTCCTCCGTATACAAGAGAAATGTCCCGTCTAGCAATTTCCTCTCCTAACTTTTTGGCTTCCTTGATATAAAGATCAGTTGCTCCATTACTAGATCCACAGAATACAGCTATTCTTTTCAAAAGTATCTCCTCCTATTTAAGTCACTGTTATTGATTATACATAATAAGGAATCATTTGTTAAACTTAGTTGAAGTCATAAGATAGAAGGGGAATAATTCAATGAATGTGACAGAGTTTCAGGAATGGGTAAAAGAGTACTATGAAATGAGAGGATGGTCAGATTTAGATATCTTCATTAGAATTGGCTTCTTAGCTGAGGAAACGGGAGAAGTAGCTCGAGCCATCCGCTCTTTAGAAATTGGAAGAGATAGACCGGATGAAGGAAATGGAACCTGGGAGGAACATAAAAAAGAATTAACAGAGGAATTAGGAGATGTACTTGGTAACCTCATTGTAATTGCTAATAAATATGATATCCCACTAGAAGAAATTTTTAAATCGCATAAGGCTAAACTTTCAGAACGATACTCTAGTTAAACGTTAATAGTTACATAGCAAATAAAAATTATAAATGAAAAAGTATAAGGTGAGACAAGGGATACAGTATAGTTAGAATCCTTTGTCTTATTCTTCTACCTAGTATATTTTTTGTTTTTTTTAGAAGGTGAGATGGAGAGTGAGGGGGATAAAATCCTTAATATTAGTCGAATGGTTAGGAGTTATCTTTATGTTAACTCTGCTTCTAGGAAGTATAATATCACCGAAAAGGGTGGATTATATGGGTACAATAGAAATCAATGAGTTTAGAAAATAGATTGACACCTTCAAATGAGTCATGGTATAAACACAATAGGAAACTTTAGTACATAAAAGCGTAAAAGTTAAAAATAATATTAATAAAAGCAGGATAAACAGGAGGAAATTATTTTCATGGAACTTAATAGTAAAATTATAGACTGCACCATTCGTGATGGAGGATTAGTTAACAATTGGGATTTCAGCATCGAATTTGTTCAAGACTTATATAATGGTTTAAGTGCAGCAGGTGTTGAATACATGGAGATCGGCTATAAAAATTCTGCAAAACTTCTTCAAGCGACTGAGCCCAATCCATGGAGATTTCTTGACGATAACTTCTTAAAAGAAATTATCCCTGAGAAAAAGTTCACGAAGCTATCTGCTCTAGTAGATATTGGACGTGTAGATCCAAATGACATTCTACCACGTGAGCAAAGTGTTTTAGATATGATTCGAGTGGCATGCTATATTCGTGAAGTAGATAAAGGCTTAGAGCTTGTGCAAATGTTTCACGATTTGGGCTATGAGACTTCACTTAATATCATGGCTCTATCTAGTGTACCGGAGAAACAGCTTATTGAAGCGTTCAAGATGGTGAAGGAAAGTCCTGTAGATGTTGTATATATTGTTGACTCCTTTGGAAGCTTAGATCCTGCCGATATTGAGCATCAAGTGAAAAAATTCCAGGCGATGATCCCTAACAAACAGCTTGGAATTCATACGCATAACAACATGCAATTAGCATTTGCCAATACATTAACTGCGATGCGAAATGGGGTTACATTTCTTGATTCGTCTGTCTATGGCATGGGTCGTGCAGCGGGTAACTGCAACACAGAGCTACTCGTTAGCTACATACCAAAACCGAGCTACGAGCTTAAGCCAGTGCTTGGCATCATTGAAAAACACATGCTAGAAATGCGTCAAAAGTGGGAGTGGGGCTATATCATTCCTTATATGATTTCTGGTGTCCTTAATGAACATCCACGCGTTGCTATGGCTTACCGTAATAGCGCCGATCGTGACAAATTTGTAGATTTTTATGACAAAGTAACTTCACCGGAAGTTACGCTAGCTCCAGCTTCAAAATAGGTTAGATTGCTAAAAGTACCTCTGTTCATGGGGGTACTTTTTTATCTTTACTAAACAGATTATATGTGAAGGTGTAGCCTCATAAGATTAGATGTTCTTTTTTATAGATAAGCACCTGAAAATCAATGTTACGAAGATTATATACGTTTTTTATAATTTAAGAGAAGTATTTGCAGTATATGTAGATGAAAGAAACTTTCAGGTTAGTTTAGTACACTCTTTCTAAAAGCTTCCTAAAATTCTCTTTCTAATTGATGTTTTTGAAAACGTTCCCTTTTACAGCAATACTGTTAAGTTTATAAGCAATATAACTTAGTGTATTTATGTTTTTATTATAATAAAGTAAATTCATTAACTGAAGCAAGGAGTGAAGAAATGAATTTAGGTGAACAGTTAAAAAGTTTAAGGGAACAACACAATATGAGTCGAGAAAAACTAGCTCAAAAAATGATTGTATCTAGACAAACTGTTTTTAAATGGGAAAAAAACAAAGCCTATCCTACTCTTGATAACTTGGTTAAGATGAGTGAGTTATATCAAATAACATTGGATGAGTTAGTTAAAGGTGAACGAACTTTTCCAAAAAGTTAACTTGGTTGAAAAGCGTAACATGGTTAAAGTCGTGAATGTATTCCGTCAACTGTTTCTTAATATATAGTAGTGTGAAAACAATGACGCCGGCTACATAGAAATAAAAAATACAAATTCGCTCATAACGAGGAGAGTGAGATTTGTTTCAATTCATGTCTCCAAAGTTGTTTAATTTGAAGTTTAGTACAATAAAGGTTTGATTGTTTACAAGTGAAAAAAAGAATGCTGTTTTCTTCTGAAAACAGCATTCTTTTTTATGAAGGGTCAATCATGTTTTTTTGAATCACTAGTCCAATTAATATACATGGAATTACAAATAACATTGGTAACCATATAGGACCGAATAGCACCTCAAGTAGCTTTAATTTTAATGAATCAATCAATCCTACCGTCATAAAATAAGCTCCAAAAACAAACAGGAAAAATGAATAATTAACCTTTCTTATTGCTTACTCATATAAGCATTGCCCCATTTTTCTATGGATTTAAGTATTGGGACAAGTTCTTCTCCAAGAGCTGTTAAATAATATAAAACTTTTTTAGGATTATCGTTCGTTTCTTCTCTTTCAACGATACCATCTTTTTCGAGGTCTCTAAGTTGTAGAGTAAGGATGCGTTGAGTAATACCTGGTATTTCACGGCGCATTTCATTGTAATACATTGGAGATTGCGACAATAGGGATAAAATGATGCCTTTCCATTTACCACCAATAATATGCATCGTTAATTCAATTGGACAAGCATGCTTCACAGTTAACGTACAAGTACCATATTGATCGCTTTTAAAGCCTGACATTTTCTCACCTCAATGGGTAGTAACAAAATTGTGCCTTCTTGTTACACCTTTTTTTTCTTATTAAACTTATGATATCAAATAAATGAAAAGAAGGTGTATGAATTGGAATTTGTTCAAATTTCTGAACACGTTTATAGACTCACTTATAAAATCGTTGTCGGCATTCCGGTCAAAATTAATACATGGTACGTGGTGGATGGCAAGGATGTTTATATAATTGATACTGGAATGGAAGATTATGCACGTACTCAGCTGAATGCAGCAAAATCTTTAGGTGTTCCTAAAAGTATCTTACTGACACATGGACATCTCGATCACATTAATGGTGCCAAGTATTTACAAGAGAAATTAAATATTCCTATTTACTCGCATAAAATTGAAATTCCGTTTATTAATGGTGAAAAGCCATATCCAACCAAAGCAGAAGAGGAAAGAACAGGTGTTGAATATCAAGTTGAAGGTTTAAGTGACAGTATCATTAAAACGTTACCTATAGATGTATATTTAACACCAGGTCATACACCGGGACATGTGATATATCATCATAAAGATGACAATGTGTTGCTAACTGGAGACTTATTCATTTCTCATGCTGAAACTTTACACCCACCGATTCAAAAGTTCACAGTTGATATGAATGAAAATATTAATAGTGGGCGGGTTATAGATGAAATTAAACCTTCTATTATATCTTCATCACATGGCGAAGATGTTAAATACAATGATGAGTTATATGCCATTTATAAATTTAGATATGAATAGGAGGGAGAAAAATGAAAATACAATTATTTCAAATTGAGATTATAGAAGGAGAAGTTGAGCAAAACGAAAGCCGTATTAAAGCCTTGTTTGAAGAAAAGCTCGAAGAGGATACTGAGATTGTGGTGATACCTGAAATGTGGAATAGCGGTTATGATTTACAACATTTAGAAGAAAAAGCAGATATCGATTTAACAAGAAGTCTTCCTTTTATCGAAAGTTTAGCAACCAAACATCGTGTGGATATTATTGCAGGTTCAGTTTCAAATAAACGCGATGACAACATTTATAATACAGCTTTTGCGGTATCAAAAACGGGTGAGCTGCTCTATCAAAAAGATAAAATACATCTCGTGCCGATGTTAGATGAACATCAGTATTTAACAGCTGGAGATGAGGTGCCAGAAGTATTTGAAATTAACGGTATCAAAGCGAGCCAAATTATATGTTACGACTTACGTTTTCCGGAACTTACACGCTACCCAGCGTCTCAAGGTGCCAAAATCATATTTTATGTTGCACAGTGGACTACAAAAAACGTAAATCATTGGAGAACACTATTGAAAGCAAGAGCTATAGAAAATGGCGTCTATGTCATTGCATGTAACAGCGTGGGAGATGTGAATAATAAAAAACATGTCGGCAACACATACGCGGGACATTCAATCGTGATTGATCCAAATGGAAACATTGTAGAAGAAGCGGGCAACCAAGAAGAGAGCATAACAGCAGAAATCGATATACAGAAAGTAGCAGAACAACAACAAAACATTCCAATATTCAAAAACCTGAGACCGGATATTTATAAGTATGCGGAGAACAAATTGGGTAGAAGATGACGTAGAAGCCTTTTAAATAGCTAAACAACATGTAGTATATTTGCTACATATTGTTTTAGTATTCTACTTCAAATAAAGGTTATTTTCTATCTAAACACGTAAAAAAATGGAGAAATGGTTTAAAACACGTCTGTAAAAGTATATAAACGAAAATAAAAAGCGCAAACTGTTTGTTACTGAGGAGGTTGCGCTTTTATTACTTCCTTTAATGTAAGACATGTGACCTCAAGATAAATATTATATTCTTTAAATTAACTCTCTCCATAACACTGTTATTTTAGAAACAGCTTGCAATAGAAACGATTTTAAGGCTGGTTCTTGTGGTCTTTGATCTTCAGGATATTGAACATACTCTTTATCTTTAGCAATAAGTGTACTTTTTGAAAGTGTATCATCTATTGCTTCCATTAGAATAGCTGAAAATTCTTCACTATCAATTAAAAGCATGGATTCAGTATTCAAAAAAGTAGAACGTGAGTCAATATTAAATGAACCTACAGCACTTAACCTCCTATCATAAATAATGGATTTACCATGAATGGAATGGGGACCTTCATATTCATAAAGACGTACACCTGACTGAACAATTTCGTCTCTTGATTTTATATATCCAGCAAAAGCAAGAGGATTAGGAGTAGATGTTAATGAATTGGTAAGAATCGTCGGAATAACTCCTTCCTGTTCTTTATTTGGTATATATTTCTCCATGTTTTTTGTTGGAATAACATAAGGACTTTGAATAAAAATAGACTCTTTTGCTTGTTCGCCAAGTGCAAGAAGCTGCTGCCAAACAATGGGTTTTTTTCGCAAACGTTCAATTGGGTTATGAATAAAAGTCACTTGATTAGTAGGAACAGTAGCTGTTTTCCATTGGAAAATAGGATTAACAAAGTCCTTTTCTAAATGTTTCGCCTTCTTATATTTTCTTTTTAACTCTTCTCTTACTCTTTCACCTTTTTCTCTTTCGCTCTTTGAAAGATTTTTGAATACAGTAGCTGTATAGCGATGATTCCATAACATATTGATATAGTTTTTCATTGTGAAAATAATACTATCCTTCTGCTGTTTTTCATTAAAAACAACAACATCTCGATCATAAACAAAATCTTTAGAAGGAGTACGTGCTAAATACTTATCTGCAATATTTCTTCCACCACTAATAGAAATATTTGTATCAGCAATCATAATTTTATCATGGAGTCGATTGTTCCATGTCCATGGTTTAAGAAGAGTAAAGGGTTCATAATATTTAAATTCAATGTTTGGATGGGATGCTAAAGCATAACGAACATCACTTCTTTTTCCTCTTAAATTATGAGAGATTCCGTCTAAGAGAACGCGAACATGAACTCCTCTGTCCGCTGCTTCCATAAGCGCTCCTAAAATTAATTCTGTCGATTCTCCCTTTCCTAAAGCATAGTACGCAATATCAATAGAATGTCTCGCTTCCTGAATCATTTTTATACGAGCAACTCCTGAGTTATAGCCATCTTCAAGCAAGAGAACTCGGTCTGTTGATTTCTTTGTTCCTAAGAAATGGTTAATATTTGTTGGGCTTATTTTCTCTTTCTTCACCGGTAGATAAAAAAGGACAATAGCCGTTATGATTGTGTATATAAAGTATAAAAGCAAAAGAGCTCCAAGTATTTTTAATAGCATTTTTACTCTCATGTCCCTTCATCTCTTTATAATTGATTTCTCTTTTAGAATCTATAAAATAGAGGCATTTTATACTTAAACTCTTTTAATTGTTCACATACTTAAAAAGATCTTCTTTGTATATAAAGAAGATCTCTTTTCTTACCTATTCGAACATATTTTCTGTAAACTAACTTTGTATATCAAATACAACTTGAAGAAGAGTATATTTTGTAAAGGTAAGCTATGTAATATGAAATTTTAATTTGATATAATATTGTGTTGAATTTTCTACCATATGATTCAATAGGAGGATACAACGAAATGAGCAAAAAACAGCTTTGCTGCTTGTAGATATCCAAAATATTATGTTTTCTTATGAAGGTGGAACTGTATGGAATGAACAACAAGTGCTCCGCAATATTTCTTCTCTACTGACAAAAGCTCGTCAATCAAACATAACAATTATTCATATACAGCATACTGATCCTAGTTCCGATAGTATGCTTAGTGAAGGGAAATTTACATAGGAAATTCATCGTGATGTTCGCCCATTACCAGCAGAAAGTGTTGTTCGAAAAGCTTCTTGGGATGCATTTTATCTTCAAGAACTTGGAATTAGGAATTTAGTCATTGCAGGTATGCAAACTGAATTTTGCTTAGACACTACTTGTAGAAGAGCATATAGCTTAGGTTACAAAGAGAATATCTTAGTAAAAGATGCTCATAGCACATTTGATACGGATGTTCTTTCAGCTGATAAAATAATAGAACATCATAATAATATATTAGGTGGCAGATTTGTCACGTTAAAAGAATCAAGAGAAATTATATTTTAAACCAATTAATTATCATAGGAATAAGAAGAGAACCTTTGCTTAGCATTAGCAAAGGTTTTTTACATATCTAGTGTAAAATTATTAGCTATCAATTCTTTACACTATGTCTGATGAGGGGATTATGAATATAAATTATATTTTTAGAAAGATAGAATATTCAAAATTTTATAGACTGGAACTAGGAATTAAGATTTCAAAAGAATGAAAGTAGTGATTAAATGAAGAAATACATCAGAAATTAAAAAAAGAGGGAAAATACGATCAACTTCTATTGAGGTATCTATAAGGAAGGAGATGAAGGGAACTATATAAATGAATTAGCAAGTTATAGGGAAGATTAAATAGCCATTCATCATTTCAGAAGTCACGTGCGGACTGGATGATAATTTTCATGCTGATTTGTCCTAAAGTTTGAGTATACGAGGAAATACCAAATCTACGTATGAATTTCATCATTAGCCATTTAAAACTATAAAAAGCGAGAGTTTCATAGAAAAAATATATCTTATGGATAGGGGACTTTTATGGAGACATTTATAAATTGGCTCAATGGAATTGTTTGGAGTTCAGCCTTGGTTTACGTTTTCCTAGGAGTAGGGTTATTTTATTCTCTTGCTACACGTTTTCTTCAAATTCGGCATCTTAAGGACATGAGGAAATTAATTTTTGATGGGGGAGGTTCTGCGACGGGAGTATCTTCTTTTCAAGGATTAGCCATGACACTTTCTAGTAGGGTAGGAATTGGAAATGTGGCAGGTGTGGCTACTGCTATCGCATATGGTGGACCAGGTGCTCTCTTTTGGATGTGGATTATGGCGTTTTTAGGAGCTGCAACTTCATTTGTTGAAACAACGCTTGCCCAAGTATATAAGGTGAAAGAGAACGGACAATTACGGGGAGGTCCATCCTTTTATATAGAAAAAGGATTAAAAATGAAATGGCTTGCTGTATTATACGCCATTGTCACAGTAGTTGCACAGGGAATGCTATTACCAGCTCTACAAGCAAACACGGTTGCAGTTGGTATAGAAACAGCATTTGAGATAAAACCGTCAGTAACTGGGATACTAATGGTTATGGCTCTTGGAGTCATTATTTTTGGCGGCGTGAAACGAATTGCAAAGTTTGCAGAAATACTTGTGCCATTTATGGCTATTGGATACATTTTAATTTGCTTCATTATCTTAGGTGTAAACTTTTCTGAAATTCCTCATATGTTTTCACTTATTATTACGAGTGCTATCGGTACAGATGCAACATTTGGAGGTATCATAGGATCGGCAATTGCCTGGGGAGTTCGAAGAGGTATTTATTCAAATGCAGCCGGAGTAGGAAGTGAAATTTATGGAGCCGCAGCAGTAGAAGTTTCTCATCCTGCTAAACAAGGGTTAGTTCAGTCTTTTGCCGTCTACGTTGATACGCTACTTATTTGTTCTGCCACTGGGTTCATGATTCTTTCTACAGGTATGTATAATGTGACGCCAGATGGGATGAAACCACTTGTGAATAATTTGGGAGGTGTTGAGCCAGGAACAATTTACACACAAAAAGCAGTGGAGTCAGTGCTAACAGGAGTTGGTGCTCCTTTTGTGGCTCTTGCCATTTTACTCTTTTCTTTTACAACATTAGTTGCCTATTATTACAGTGCAGAAACGTGCCTTGGTTATGCCCTGGGAAAGGTAAAGCGAGTTTGGATAGAACATATCCTAAAGTTTATCATATTGGCTATTGTCTTCTATGGCAGTATTAAAGCAGCCACCCTTGCGTGGGGATTAGGAGACCTAGGCATTGGAAGTATGGCTTGGTTGAATATTTTTTCTATTTTATTCTTGTCCAAACAAGCGTTTAAAGTATTAAAAGATTACGAGAGACAGAAGAAGGAAGGAAAGGATCCTGTATTTGATCCTGCTATGTTAGGTATTAAAGGGGCTGATTATTGGGAGAAAGAGCATAAATATTCAGAATATTATAAAGGCGATGAGGCTCAGGAGGAGCATAAACAAACATTTATTTCTTCCTAAATGAAAGACAAAACCAGTTATTTTTCTCAACCTTTGCGAGGATTCTTAAGTAGAAATGTAATATTTGTATAAATCATTTTAGGTTACATTTAACTTAACCCTTATTTGTCCATAAATGGGTCAATCTTAGATTAAGAGAAAGGAGGAACTTACATGGATATGAATGTGGTGATTACAGGGGCTGGAAGTGGATTAGGGGCCTCTTTGGCAAAAAAATATTCTGATTTAGGTTGTCATGTATGTTTGCTCGGACGAACTCAAACAAAACTTATTCGAACAGCTGAAACATTAACAAACAACCATTCTATTTATGAAGTAGACGTTTCATCTAAACAGGATGTAGCAAAAGTTATGCACTTAATTAAAGAAGAGGTTGGAGCAATTGATGTATTAATCAATAATGCAGGAGTTGGAAGCTTTGATTTGACGGAGAATTTAACCGAGGAATCTATTCATCAAATGATTGATATTAACTTAAAAGGCACAATCTTTTGTACACAAGAAGTATTAGATGACATGAAAAAGAGAAATCAAGGTTATATTGTCAACATTATCTCTCTTTCAGGGAAGAGAGGAAAAGCTACAGAATCGGTTTATAGTGCAAGTAAATTTGGTGTAAGAGGATTTACTGAAAGCTTAGCGCTAGAACTTGAGCCGACGGCTGTTAGGATATTTGGAGCGTATATGGGAAATATGAAAACTGAATTATGGGGAGGAGCTAGTACAGAAGAAACCTTTATGGAACCTGACGATGTTGCGGATATTATCATGGGAAATATCAAACCGCAAAAAAACATATTAGTTGAAGAAGTTGTGATTAAGAATGATAAAAATAAGTATTAATAGAAAAACTGCAGGTGTAAAATTAAGAATATTCAATTTATTATTTAATTTTCAGGGGTAGTTGTGCTAATTATTAGTAACGGTATTGTCTTTCTTAAGAATTAAAAAGATATGTGTGAGTAAGGTCTAGTTTATTAAGATAAATTAATATTGATAAATTGGGAGTTGTAGAAATGAGACTTAAAGATAAAGTAGCGTTGGTGACAGGAGCTGGATCAGGCATGGGTGCTGCAATTGCCCAAGGATATCTTAAAGAGGGGGCACGAGTTATCTTTGCGGATATTAATATAGAATCAGCACAAAAGGTGGCTCAAGATTCAGGAGCATCAGAGGATATGTGGCTCGCTACATACATCGATGTTGGTAACCAAGCTAATGTAAAGGAGTGCATAGAACAGACGATTCAAAAATTTGGACAGTTAGATATCCTCGTGGCCAATGCAGGAATTACCATACGGAAACCATTTCTCGAATTAACCGAAGAAGATTACGACCGTGTGATGCAAGTCAATGCGAAAGGAGTATTCCTGTGTAGTCAAGAAGCTGCTCGTGTTATGGCCAGACAAGGAGGTGGTTCTATTATTCATATTTCTTCTACTACTTCTGTGATTGCAGAACCAAATGCGGTACAATATGGGGCTTCCAAAGGAGCCGTTGCTTCTATGACTCGTCATATGGCGTCAGATCTTGGGACTATGAAAATCCGGGTAAATGCAATTGCGCCAGGAACCATCCATACTAACCTGACTGGAGCACGACTCTCAGATCGAGAGGTAATGGAACGTGAAAGTGGGCTAACCATCCTTAACCGAGTGGGAGAGACGGATGATATTGTAGGACCAGCTATTTTTCTAGCCTCAGACGAATCGTCTTTCATCACTGGAACTCATATTTTCGTAGATGGAGGTTATTCAGTGAAATAATGATGTACTTACAAATCACGAGAAATCTTACAAAATTGAGTGTTGATCTAAAGGAAAAAACTTGATCTATGTATAGTTTTTTTGTATAAGAGAAGTTCATGTTTTTAAAAAACAGTCTCCAAATTGAAAGTATTCATAAATAAAAATCGCAAACTTGCTGTACTGAGCAGGTTTGCGATCTTATTACTTCCTTGAATCAACTACTATGTTAACTAACTTTATATACCGTATATAGGTTGAAAACAGAAAGACTCCCCACTGCAAAAGGGAGTTTTTTCTGCTTTTGAATATCACACATAACATAAAACAAGGAGCCACTAGAAATCTTTCACTTTATTACATTTTCTTCAAGTATTTGCACCAGAACCAATTCACTTATCTCTTACAAAGAACCTCGCCACTTACCTACCAATTGAAAAAGGCTTTTAACGCAATCATTGTGGCGGCATAGACAAGAGCTGAGATTAAAAAGGTTGGCAAGTGCGCGTTCTTTTCGACAGGGAGTTCTTTGCTGATAACATTAAATAACATTGCACCTGAACTAAAAGCAATCATCGACTCAACAAATAGACCTGATGAGGGACCGAAGATGCCTGCGATTGCTCCAAACAAAGTTGCTCCGGCAAGCATATAACGACCTCTGTTTTGATGCAAGCGATGATGTTCTTTTCCTAGATGGTAGGACAACCCAATAAAGTGAAGGCTGATAGCCAATCCATAGAATAGTGATTCGACTCGCTGGACATCAGATGAAAACACGACATAAGAAATGATAAAAGAATAAACCATAAAGAAACTCACCTGTACCATATAAACGGTTTGTTCCTTTAGCTGTGTTGCTGCATTTGTCTCAGCGAATGAATAAACCGAAAAATAGACTAGTAAGCCGAGAAGACCAAGAAAATAAAGTTCAGTATCAAGGGCCAGCGATCCTCCAAGTTTTTCTTGTTTTCCGTGAAGCGTCGGTAAGATATAAATAAACACATAAGCAATAGCTACACCGCCTGATAAGGAGAGCAGCTTTTGCTCTCCTATTGGAGAGCGTTCGACAATTGTTAATGCGTATAGTTGAATGATGATGAATACAATACCTATTACGATCGATTCAATTGTAACCATGATTGTCTCCTTTTAAGGTTGACTTTTGGAGTTTAATTCCCTTTAACATAAGGACAGAAACCAGACTTTAGATGGAAACGTTGTTAAATAATAGGTAGATGTATTTAACTTAATTATGTAAAAGACTGAGTGTAACAAGAAAAGTAAGATTAGGAATACTTACAATAGCGAAACAGGTAATTAAATAGAATAGAAAGTATGTATTCTATTTTATGTAAACTTATTTATATGGATAGGGAAATACACTAATAGGTTTTCCAGTTTTATAGATTCATATACATATGTAGCTTGAGAAATTCTCCTGACTATTTTATGTTAATTAGGTTTGTATAGAGTATACATTTTTTAGATTGCTGATAATAAGGGGATCTGAACAAAGTACAGATTTAAAGCATTTCCAAGAATTAATTTTACAAATATTTTACATAAGTTTATTAATAATTACATTGACATAACTAGTTGAACTTTACTAAAATTTAGTAGTAATATAATTGATTGAATTTTATTAAAATTTAGTAATGAAAAAATTAATTAAAATTTATTAACACTCAGTAATAACAGATTAGTAAATTACTAAGGTTATTTAAATAACTTTATAAAGGGGTAGCAAGCCTAAAATATGACAAATGTATGCTAAGATGCAACAACATCTAAAATTCATCTGATTTGATTCTAAAACTCATTGCTAACAAAGCACTATTATTTCTGATAATAGGAGTTCTCGGCGATTATTTAGCATATAAAGTTCGTGTTTTTTGCTCTAGGCTCCTTAATTTAAAAATGAAGGAAGTGAGACTAGTGAAGATAGCAGACAAACACTTAGCAATTATCTGCCAAAATAAACATTTACCTTTTGTTTTTGAGGAGGCACAAGATTTAGGTGTAGAAGTAACTTTCTTTTATAATGCTAATGATACTAGACCTAAGAATCTTTCTGGTATTAACAGATATATTCCTATCCGTTTATTTGATCAGCAGGAAGAGGCACTTAACATTGTCAAACAGGCATATCAAGAAAGTCCTTTTGATGGAGTAATGACCCTATTTGAACCAGCATTAGACTTTGTAGCAAAAGTAGCAGAAGAGTTGAAGCTCCCATCCCTCCCTATTTCTGTAATAGAAAAGTGCCGAAATAAAAATGAAATGAGGAGAAGTTTGAAAGAAAACAACCTTAATACACCTACTTTCTATGAATTAGCATCAGATGAAATTCTAGATGAATTATTATTTGAGTTTCCTTTAGTTGTGAAACCTACTAATGGATTTTCTAGTCAAGGTGTGACTCGAGTAAATAATAGAGAAGAGTTAGTGAAAAGTATAAATAAGGTAAAAAAGATTAACAAAGACGAACTCGGTAAATTTACGCAAAACAAGATTGGAATTGTTATTGAACAGTTTATAGATGGACCAGAATTTGCTATTGAAACCTTCTCGATAAAAGGCGAAGTTTATGTTTTATCAATTGGATATAAGGGAGATTGTAAAGGACCATTCTTTGAGGAAGGAGTTTATATAGCTCCAGCTCAGTTAGATGAAAATTTAAAAAGTACCATAGCTAATGAAGCATCTCGTGCTGTAAAAGCATTAGGAATTGAAAATGGTCCTGCTCATACTGAATTACGATTAAACCAGGATGGAGTACCTTATGTGATTGAAGTGGGAGCACGGATTGGAGGTTCAGGTGTCTCTCATTATATTGTAAAAGAAAGTACAGGTATTAACTATATGCAGTTAGCTATTCAAAATGCAGTTGGAGTTTTAGATCCCCATTGTATTTTACATAATATTATTGCTAAAAATGTAGCAGGTAACTATATTATTCCAGTTCAAGGATCTGGTGTTGTTGAAGAAATTCAAGGAATTGAATCCTTACAAAAAGACTCACGAGTAAAAAGAATTCTCCAATTTATTGACAAAGGGACTGAAATCTTACCTTACCCGTATTTCTCAGGGTACCCTGGTTTTATTTTGACAAGTCATCAGTCTTATGAGGATTGTGAAAACTATTACAAGAATTTAGATAAAAAGATTAAAATTACTTATAAAAATAATATAACAATTTAGGGGGCTCAAATTATGGCGACTATTATGCAAAATGTTCAGGAATTAAATCAAAAGGTGAAAGTTGTTCACACATTAGGTCCAGCAGGAACAAATTGTGAGAAGGCTGGTTTATTATGGCTTGAGAAACAACAAATAAAAGGGAAAGTTGTTCTACATAAAACACTAGAAGAGGCACTACCCTATGTTAAAGAGACTGAAAATTCTATACTTATAGGTTGCGCTGTTTATCCTTATCTTCATGACATAGTATTTAAGAATTTATCTAATTTAGAGCTTATAGATAGCTTTATCATGCCAACATACAATATGGTTCTTGCAGCAAGACAAGAGTTTAATTTCTCTAAAGATACCGTAATCGCTTCTCATCCAGCTCCAGCTAATCTTGCTCAAGCATTTAGCAGTAATATAAAGCTAGTGGACAGTAATGCTCAAGCAGCACTAGACTGTTCATTGGGAATAGTAGATTCTTGTATTACTACAATTAAAGCGGCTGAACAGCACAATTTATTTATTGTTAAAGACTTCGGTGAGGTACCTATGTGTTTTACCGTACATGCTAGAAAATAAGAATTTAAGTGAAATTGTTATGCTAATAGATACAAAGGAAACAAGGTGACGTATTATGAGTTCCAAATTATTTCGTATCCATGCTCCCCTCCTATTTGGACTTTTATGTTTGATAGGAGGGACCACATGGGCCTTCCAAAAAACCGGACTAGAAGGTAGCCTTCCCTTTTGGTCGGCTGGTATGAGGTTTTTAATTGCAAGTATATTAATTGCAGGTTATTTGTTTTTAAATAGAAAGCTTTCTTTTTCAAAAGAGGTTCTAATTATTTCACTTCTTAATGGTCTTATGTATTTTGCAATACCATTCGGCTCAGTTTATTGGGCTTCACTTTATTTACCAAGTGGACTAGTTTCTGTGTTAGCTGCTAGTATTTCTGTTTTCGCTCTTTTAATTAATCGTTTATTTAAAGGTACTCCAGCCTCTAAAGGACAAAAAATGGGTGTAATACTATCTTTATTTGGAATCATTTTTGTATTTGGAAATCAATTACTAATTAAAGGGGATTTAATTGAACTCATAGCCATGGCAGTCATCCTAGTCGCAATGTTCGGCTCTGCTTTAATTACTATTCAAGTACAAATGAGAATTAAATCCTTACCAATTATGACCTTTAATTCCCTATCTATGTTTAGTGGGGGCACAATCTTACTAATATTGAGTCTAATTCTGGAGGATGGTAATCGTACTTTTTCTGGTTCCAGTCTTTTTTCCTTACTATACTTGGCCATTGTTGGCTCAGTATTAGGCTTCTGGATTAATATCTATTTACTAAAGCAGTGGCATATATCAAAGGCAACTGCACATCTATTTATTTCTCCAATTATTGCTTTATATGTAGGATTCATTTTTCTAGACGAAGCTTTAAACAATCAAATCTACCTAGGGACTATTTTTGTTCTTATAGGAGTTATATTTATTAATTTAAAAAGGAAAGGGGTAGATCACTCCACCAAAGAAATTAAAGAGACATCTAGCAGTTCTTTACCAAAATAAGCATAGTCCTTTTATTTTCCAAAGAGAGCAAACTCCTTAGGAAAGAGTGACTCTTTTATGATAATGACGTTTAATCTAGAAAAGTTTAAGAGAATGCTATATGTTCCCTTATAAATAATTTTAGGAGGATTTCCTTTATGCTAACTAAAACAAATACGGATCAGCTATTAACTGTTTTACGAGATGAAATTTTACCTGAGATAGATGAATTAAGAAAATATCAAGGTACACAAGGGCAAATTGTAGAGAATAAACAAAGAGCACAAGAAATTTTAATGGATTTAATTAAAAATACCGAGGTAATTTATAATTCCCTCAACTTAAAAGAAGTTGGAGTTGCATTTAAAGAAGACATATTAAATTGGATAAAGAGAGGGCTAGATGAAGCCCCATATTTTGATAACACACTTATTACATATCGTCCACCTGTTAATGGAGAGGTTACATTTTTTTTAGGCCCTATTGTTACACCAAATGGGCCGAATAAGAGAGGTTTTTATTTTGAGGCATTTCTAGCTCTTCGTGATGAACCAGAAATAATGGAATCTATTGAAAAGGAACTACCTCATCCTAAAAACGGGTGTGAATCTCTAAAAATTTTAGCAGGTACACAGGGATTTATGGAAGAAAAATGTATCGTTTTCTTTCCTGAAAACGTAAAAACTAAAGAAAAAGTAACTAGCCAGAATTTTGCTATATTTTTCTTTAATAAATTCCACGACATTTATAATGACGATACATTAAAGAGAGCAAATAGTATATTTCCAAAGTTCAAATTTAAATCTAAAGATATGGATAGAGAGATAACTTATGAGGCAAGAGTTATATGGGGTTATCTACATGATTACTACCATCATTGTGGAAATAAACCATTTGATCAAAACATCCAAGCTAAAATGAACTTTTTTGCTGGAATTCTTGAGGAGATTAAAGTGGACTGCCAAACAATCATTACTCTTAATGAACGTAAATATCCTTATTGGGAGGAGATTACTGAGTTTGTCTTATTTGAACGTCTCTTAAGGTATCCAAGTCAACATAATGCTTCTAGAAATTTTGATTCGGGAACAGGCTTTTTCCTATTCAGTTGGCTAATAGAAAACGGCCAATCGATTTATAGAGATCGTGGACATACCCATTTAGATTTACCAAAATGTATTGAAGAGTTAAAAATATTAGTTTCAGAAATTGAAGAACTCGAAATTATTCACAATGATATAGAGTACAAGGATCAAGCTGAACAATACGTTAGAAAACATCTACTTCCTAGCAATAATAATGATAAATTCACTATTCCTGAAAATTACTTTATTTATCAAGAAAATCAAAATGTTAATGTGCCTTATTTAAAATTTAGTGCAGGGACTATATAGAAAGTTGGTATAATCTTGTCAGATTTAGAACTTAGTAAAATTGGACAGAAGATGATGAATAAAGTAGGGGTTAGGGCAATTATGCATGATATTCAAGAAGTTCTTAACTCAAATCCTAGTAAGTATATTAATTTAAGTGCTGGAAATCCAACACTTTTACCTGAAGTTTATAAGATGTGGGAGGATTCTTTAAGAAATATTCTCAATAACGGCGAATTAGAAAATATGGTGAGTAAATATGGTTCTAGTTATGGAACTTATGAACTGATAGATTGTATTAGGGAATATTTTTATAATAACTATGACGTTAAATTGGAACGTGAAAATATTCTTATAACATCAGGTAGCCAAAATTTATTCTTCCTAGCTCTAAACTCATTTTGCGGTACCAATGACAAAAGTGATTTAAAACGTGCTCTAATACCTATGTTACCCGACTATGCTGGCTATAGTGGCGTTGCATTAGAAAAAAATATTATTGGGGGGATTCCTCCTCTTATCTCAAAAATAGATAATCATACATTTCGTTATGAGTTAGATAAAAAAAGTTTCTTAGAAAGGGCCATGAATAATAGAGACATTGGAGCTATGGTATTATCGCGCCCTAACAATCCATGCGGAAATGTTCTATCAGAGAAAGATATTTTATTTATTTCAAATGTATGCAGTGAATTAAATATTCCGTTATTGGTTGATTCTGCATATGCTCCACCTTTCCCAGCAATTAATTTTGTTGATATGAACCCAATATTAACAGACAATATTGTCCATTGTATGAGTGTTTCAAAAGCAGGTTTACCAGGGGAAAGAGTTGGGATTGCTATAGGAAAACCACAATATATAAAGGTGATGGAAGCATTTCAATCAAATATATCAATTCATTCATCCAGATTAGGACAAAAAATGGTTGCTGAGTCACTTCAAAATGGTCAACTCCCTGTTATTTCTGTTAAGTATATACGGGAACACTATAAACAAAAGTATTTAACTCTGAAAAAAGCTTTAACTATATTTATGCCTGATAATATACCTTGGTTTCTACATTGTGCAGAGGGCTCACTATTCAGTTGGCTATGGTTAGAAAATCTTCCATTGGAGGATAGGGAATTCTATAATAAATTAAAGGAACAGAACTTAATTGTTGTACCAGGTAGTTCTTTTTTTCACGATAGTTATGATGTTTCTACACATGCTAGAGAGTGTATTAGAATAAGCCTTACAGCCACAGATGATGATATCATGAGAGGGATAGAAATTCTCTCTAATGTAACTAAAGAGTGTTATAAAAGTATATCTATCAGTACTTCTTGAAATTCCCCTTTATTTACAAATGATATTCATTAAATGTTACTTACTTTGCTGCAAATGGGACATTAGCTCCCTCTATCCCTAGAAGGACGTCTTCAAGACGTCCTTTTATTTTGTTTTTGAGAAGGGAAAGTCTTTTGAGTTTACTCGAAAGAAGAGGAGCATCGGTTGAATGAAAAATAGACGAAAAAGAGGATTCCATTCTAAAACGAGATTGGGCACGTACTTTTTAGGCTTGTTTATTTACAATTGATCTTCATTATTTGTGATCAGAACGGATGATCATTAAATGTTAAAGATAATGGTGAGGGAACATTTTTTGTTAAGTTTTCTAATTCTAATTTCTTTACGGAATGGTTAACAAATTATAGTTTAACACTGTATAACATAAATAGGTTAAAGGCTAAAAGTAGATGAAAGAATACTATAAAATGTAGTAACAGATTAGAACCCTTAGTTATGCTAAGGGTTCTGATTTATATTCTAATTAATATGAGGTAGGTTAATCATTTAATTCCTAACCCTTAGTAGCAATATATAAGAAGTAGAAACCCCTGTCTGATTTAAAGTCTAATGTAATTATTTTTATTTTAGATCATAATAATCATAATTTTCATTCACAATTCAATTTAATTGTGGTAAATTATATCCAATTGGTGCATTTGATGCATCTTTTATAAAAAATGAAGCATAAACTTCATTAATGAAAGGATCAGTGTAAGTGGAACAGGTTTTATTCGAGAATTTAGTGAAAGAAAAGTTTACACAATTATCTGCAGGACAAAAGAAGGTAGCTACCTATTTGATTGGAAATCTTGATAAAGCCACTTATCAAACCGCTTATCAGATTGGAAGGGAGGCGGAAGTTAGCGAGACTACAGTAATTCGTTTTTCTTATGCGTTAGGGTTTGAAGGTTTTAGTGAACTACAGTCCAGAATTCAAAAACAACAGATTCAACAAAATAAAATGAGTATACCCCCTAGAGAAGTAATCAATCGCTCTAAGGAAGAGAAGGATACATTTACGAAAGTAATTGAAAAAGAAATTCATATTTTAGGGCATCTTTTAGATCCAATGAGTGTCAAGAATATCTGGAGAACAGTCGACACTTTAATAGAGGCTGATCAAATTTTAATTACGGGTCATGGAATTTCTCATGTGGCTGCCCATTGGTTTTCCCATGCTCTAGGTTCTATAAGAGGGAATGTAAGTTTATGCTCGCTAACAGGGGAATTTTTCGAAAAGTTTTCCAATCTTACGGATAAATCTGTTGTTGTTGTTTTCTCTTTCCCAAGATATGCAAAGGAAACGTTAAAAATTGCAGAGTGCACGAGGGAACAGGGAATTAGCCTAATTTCCGTTACAGATCGTCTTCTTTCCCCTGTTGGGCGTATTTCTACTATTACTTTAACAACAGAAGAAAATGTTGAAACTGGCATGAACTCCATTGCATCCGTAATTAGTTTACTAGACTTAGTGATTGCTGGTATTTATGAGAAAGACAAAAAACGAATCCAGATACATCAACAAAAATTAGAAAAACTGTATTCGAATTATGAAGTATTTGTCGAATAGAAAGGAGTATTTATGATAAATCCAATTAAATATATTGATAATCATAGAGATTTCATAATAAAGACGTACCGTGAACTTCATTCTTTGGCAGAGCCTAGCTGGCAAGAGAAAAAAACATCAGATTACCTATTGAAGTCTTTGAAAGAGGCTGGATTAAAAGTGAGAACATTTCAAGAGCATTATGGAATTGTTGCTGAAATACCTGGGCGGCTGAATAGCGTTGTTGCCTTAAGGGCTGATATGGATGCACTTCTTCAAGAAGTAGATGGGGAGTTGAAACCTAATCATTCATGTGGACATGATGCTCACAGCACAATGGTTTTATATACAGCCTTAGCCATCTCTCGAAGTGGTAGTCAACCTAAGCATACTCTCCGTTTCATATTCCAGCCTGCGGAGGAAAAGGGTGAAGGTGCTCTTAAAATGATAGAAGACGGCGCTTTAGAAGACGTTACATACTTATTTGGGCTGCACTTACGCCCCCATAAAGAAGTACCTTACGGAAAAGCTTCCCCAGTCATTGTCCACGGGGCTGCTGGAACGATAAGAGGAACGATTAAAGGGATGCAGGCTCATGCCTCCCGTCCAGAAGAGGGGATCAATGTGATTGAGGCAGCAGCTTTACTTGTTCAAAAGTTGCAGCAGATTTATTTATATTTATCAAATGAAACTCCCTACTCTATTAAAATGACCCAACTTCAAACAGAAAATAAAGCATCAAACATTATTCCAGAAACGGCGTCGTTCTCTATTGATGTACGAGCACAAACAAATGAGGTTATGAATAAACTCAATGATTATGTAAATGAGATTTTTGAGCAAACAAAGCAACAAACAGGTGTAGCTATATCTAGTTGTATGAAAGAATTTGTTCCTGCGGCAGTCACTAATAAGAACGCTATCAAAATAACCGAAAGTGCTATAGCCCGTGTTCTCGGCAAGGAAAACATCATTCCAGTCTGCATTTCCCATGGAGGTGAGGATTTCCATTTTTATACCGCTAAGAATCAAGGAGTTTCAGCGACCATGATTGGACTAGGGTGTGGGCTAGAACCTGGACTTCATCATCCACAGATGGAGTTTAACTTAGAAGCCCTTCATTATGGTACAAAAATATTGACCCGAACAATACTATTAGCTTCGGAAGAATAACACTTATAAAAGGTAAAAAAAGAGGTGTTATATGCAAACTCCCTTGTCTAATAATAAAAGCAACATACAAACGGGTTCGAATGAAACACATTTGAAGAGAAAGCTAAAAACAAGACACCTATCTATGATTGCAATCGGGGGAACCATTGGAACAGGCTTATTTTTAGCTAGTGGCTCCATTATTAATACAGCTGGACCTGGTGGTGCAGCAATTGCTTATCTCATTGCTGGAATTATACTGTATTTTTTAATGACAAGTTGAGGTGAAATGGCCGCTTTTATTCCAGTCACAGGATCTTTTTAGTACCCACACATCTGCAGGAAGCTAATTTCAATCAGAAATAAATATTTTATGGAGGTTGATCATGATGAATACACAAGAAATTGAAATTCGCTCTCTTCATACAATTCAAGAGCTCGAAGATGTAAAAAAGTTGGAATCAAATATTTGGGGAGAGCATGACTCTACTCCTACGCATCAGACAGTAACAGTCGTAAAAAATGGAGGAATAATGTTAGGCGCATACTGTAATGGAAAGCTGGTTGGATTTCAATATAGTTTTCCAGGATTCAATGGGCAATCCGTGTACCTTTGTTCTCATATGCTAGGCATTGATAAAACGTTTCGCAACAATGGAATTGGCGAAAAGCTAAAGCAAGCGCAGCGTAAAGAAGCAATCAAGCTCGGCTATTCCCATATTACTTGGACATATGATCCATTAGAAAGTATTAATGCTTATTTAAATATCACCAAGCTTGGAGGCACCTGTACCACTTATATGGAAAATTGTTACGGAGAGATGGATGACCTTTTAAATAATGGGATTCCTTCAGATCGTTTTCTCGTTGAGTGGCCTGTTCTTCAAAGGAAAGAAAAGAGCCATCAATGGAAAGAAACCGATATAGAGTTTGTACAAGAGAAATCACTAATTCAGTGGAAAGTTGATGAAAAAGGATTACCTATTCCTTCTTTCAGCCTTCCTTTACCTGAACAGGAATATACCAAAGCCTTTATAGCCATTCCCAAGGACTTTAAAGCTTTAAAAGAGGGCAATATGGAAGCGGCAAGAAAATGGCGATTAGTAACAAGGGAAATTTTTAGCAAGCTAATGAAGCAAGGCTGGCAGGTGACGGATTTTATTAGAAATTCTGAGGAAGAAATGTCTGTTCAATTTTATGTGTTTTCCAAGAAGTAATAGATAGCTATAGGAGAAGAGGGGAATGGGATAAATGAGAATAAAAGAAGTAATTTTGCGACATTTGAAGCTAGACTTGTTGCATGCTTTTACAACCAGCTTTGGAACAGAATATGATAGAGAACTTATTCTTATTGAGGTTATAAGTGAAGATGGTATTTCTGGATGGGCAGAATCGGTTGCTATGCTAGATCCCCTGTATAGTGAGGAAACCTTAAAAACAAACTGGCATATTCTTGAAGACTATTTAATTCCTATTTTATTGAAAAATGAAATAAGGCACCCTGATGAACTCTCGGAGAAGTATTTTAATCATATTCGAGGTAACTATATGGCTAAAGCAGCTTTAGAAGGGGCCGTTTGGGATTTGTACGCGAGAAAGCAACATGTTTCTCTTTCAAAGGCTTTAGGGGGAAATAAAATTGAAATAGAAGTGGGCGTGAGTATCGGAATCCAGAACTCAATTGAACAGACACTTGATATAATTGAATCACGTCTTGAGGAAGGATATAAACGATTCAAATTAAAGATTAAACCAGGCTGGGATGTTGAACTAATTGATAGTGTGCGTAAAGTGTATCCTAATATTCCTCTAATGGCAGATGCAAATTCAGCATATACAATTAGGGACGTGAAAAGGTTAGCTGCTTTGGATGACTATGATTTAATGATGATTGAGCAGCCACTGTCCTATAATGATATCATTGATCATGCGGATCTGCAGGCGATGTTAAAAACCCCTATTTGTTTGGATGAAAGTATTCATTCACTAGAGGATGCCAGGAAAGCTATTAAATTAGGGAGCTGTAAGATCATTAATATTAAAATTGGTCGTGTCGGAGGTCTAACGCAATCCAAGAAAATCCATGATTTGTGCCAAGAACATGGGATTCCACTTTGGTGTGGAGGAATGCTAGAGACTGGTATTGGTAGGGCGCACAATATTGCGATTACTTCACTGCCAAATTTTGTTTTGCCTGGTGATACTGCTGCATCATCGCTCTATTGGGCCGAAGACATCATTGAGCCTGAAGTCACTGTTGAAAATGGAATAATTTTGGTCCCAACTTCACCAGGAATTGGCTATAAACCAAACAGGGAGAAAATCAATAAGTATACGTTACACACTCAAACATACCGATGATATATTCATATCTAAAGGTTATCTTCCTAGTGCTTCAAGCACTAGGGGCTTCTTTGCTTACCACTATTTTAAATTCTTATTAATAGGTTATGAGAGTGATTATTAGAATCCCAAACAGGATTCTAGATGTATCCTGATATGGTGTTCGATGATCTAATGGCGCCCTTACATAGCTTTTTGATTATTTTCTGGCACATCCATTTTTAAGATTCAGAGCAACATTAATCCTGAGACACACGAAATTATTGATCATTATAGTCCTTATTATGTCGCCAAATAGAGGAAATTAGATCTTGGTCTTGTATATTATTAAAAGAAAATTGTATTTAATCCATTAGGAATAAAAATAATGAGGGGGAACTAACATGACAAAGAGGAATGAAATCATTGATAAAAAGGGATTGTCACAAGAACAAACTGCAGAATTACTCACAGTATTGAAAGACCGTTTTGAGAAAAACATGAACCGCCATAAAGGTATTGAATGGGCTAAAATCCAAGCAAAGCTGGATGAGAATACTGAAAAAATTTGGTCACTTAATGAAATGGAAAGAACTGGCGGAGAACCAGATGTTGTTGGTTATGATAAAAAGAAGGACGAATACATTTTTTTTGACTGTTCAGTGGAAAGTCCTAAAGGCCGTAGAAGTGTTTGTTACGACCGGGAAGCGCTAGAGTCAAGGAAAAAACATAAGCCTGAAAATAACGCGATTGATATGGCAGCTTCTATGGGCATAGAACTTTTGACTGAAGAGCAATACCGAGCGTTGCAGGAACTTGAAAACTTCGATAAGAAAACGTCGAGTTGGGTGCAAACACCCACTGATATTAGAGAACTTGGCGGTGCACTTTTCTGCGATCGTCGCTATGGTCACGTCTTCGTCTATCACAATGGAGCAGAATCCTATTATGCTGCAAGAGGTTTTCGCGGCTCACTAATGGTCTGAATTTTTTCCAGATAGATGAATTTGGATTTGAGAAACAGATCAACTAGAGAAGAGTTTAAATTCTATTTTTTATCTATTGGTTTTCAGTATTATGTAAAATAAGAATGGATAATCATGTATTGCTGAATTTTGCAAAAATGTACTGCATACCATTGTCGCAACTGTACCAATGAAAAAAGAGCGTAGCAATTTTGAAATTAAAGCATATGTTAAAAGGAATTTCTCATAACATCTGAACATTATATAATTCCCTAATACTGGAAGGTGAGCGCGGTGGAATTTAGGAAATAGTGTTTTCGTAAAGTGCTTCTCTTTTTTATTTTATAGGACAACTTTTTACTGAGGGCACCTCATTTTGTAATAAGTGTTCTTCGTTATTGATTAACGGAACAAAGGGATAATTCAAAAAATTATTTATTGACACCCCTAAGAATTTGCTCTATGATGCAAATAGAGATTAGTCATTAGTAAAGTAGATAAATAGGAATAGTGAGTTGTAGCTTATGGCATTAAAAAAAGAACATCGTATTGGACGTCATGCTACTTTGCTTGTACTGACGGACGATCGGAGCGAACAGGAACAGATTACGAATCAACTGAACTGGAAAAGTTGTAGTGGGAAAGTAGGTTCAATGGAATCGCAAAAAGTTGTCGCAGCTATAGAAACTGCTGCCAAGCAGCAAGGAATTATTAAAGATAATGTTTACCGAGAAACCCATTCTCTATATCACGCAATTATGGAAGCGCTTTACGGTATTACTCGGGGACAAATGCAATTAGGTTCGGTTATGCGGACCGTTGGATTACGCTTTGCCGTTGTACGTGGTAATCCTTATGAGGATGAAACGGAGGGAGAGTGGTTGGCTGTCGCAATCTATGGAACGATTGGGGCACCAATTAAAGGATTAGAACACGAGACGTTAGGTCTTGGGATTAATCACATTTAAATAGCTTATTAGTTTTTAGCCCAGAGCATTTAGTGAATAGGGGGCTGTACTGGAGAAATCACATGATTTCTTTAGTATGGTTCCCTATTTTCTTTTTGCTTCAGTAGAGTAAAGTATAAAGAAAGAAGGTGGCGTCATGATAGTATTGACAGGAAATTCTCTTACATTAAAAGAAATGAGCAATATTCTTTTTAACTATGAAAAAGTGACTGCTTCGGACGATAGTTGGAAGCGCGTTGAAGAAAGCCGTAAAGCGGTGGAACAAATCGTTAAAGAAAACCGGGTGGTTTATGGGATAACAACTGGGTTTGGAAAGTTCAGTGATGTATTGATTAATCCAAAAGATGTCGAAGCATTACAATTGAATTTGATTCACTCCCACGCCTGCGGGGTTGGAGATCCATTTCCAGAACTTGTTTCAAGAGCAATGTTAGTACTAAGAGCAAATGCCTTGTTAAAAGGGTTTTCGGGAGTAAGAAAAGTTGTAATAGAACAGTTGCTTAAGTTTGTGAATACAGGTATTCATCCGGTTATTCCACAACAAGGTTCTCTTGGGGCAAGCGGTGATTTAGCACCATTATCCCATCTTGTTCTCCCTCTTCTTGGTGAAGGAGAAGTATTTTATAAAGGTAATCGGACGAATGCCCTTGAAGCAATGACGACAGAAGGTATTTTCCCGATTACTCTTACTGCAAAAGAGGGATTGGCATTAATCAATGGAACGCAAGCGATGACGGCAATGGGTGTGTTGACGTATTTGGAAGCAGAAAAGCTCGCTTATCAATCGGAAGCGATTGCGGCGATGACAATTGAAGGTTTAAAAGGTATTATTGATGCGTTTGATGAGGATGTTCATATTGTACGTGGTTATCCAGAACAAATTACAGTTGCCAAACGGATGCGGGGACTTTTGGAAGGCAGCAAATTAACAACAAAGCAAGGGGAAATACGCGTGCAAGATGCCTATTCGCTTCGTTGTATTCCCCAAGTTCACGGAGCAACGTGGCAAACGCTGAACTATGTAAAAGAAAAACTAGAAATTGAAATGAATGCGGCAACAGATAATCCGTTGATTTTTGATGGAGGAAAAAAGGTGATTTCTGGTGGGAACTTCCACGGTCAGCCAATTGCCTTGGCGATGGACTTTCTCGGTATTGCGATTGCTGAATTGGCCAACATTTCTGAGCGTCGAATTGAGCGACTTGTAAACCCGCAACTGAATGATTTACCGCCATTTTTAAGCCCTGAGCCGGGACTTCAGTCAGGAGCGATGATTATGCAATATTGCGCGGCTTCACTCGTGTCAGAAAATAAAACACTCGCCCATCCGGCAAGTGTTGATTCGATTCCGTCTTCAGCAAACCAAGAAGATCATGTCAGCATGGGAACTATTGGTTCAAGGCATGCCTATCAAATTGTCTCTAATACGAGACGGGTACTTGCAATCGAATCTATCTGTGCGATGCAGGCAGTCGAAATTAGAGGTGCAGATGGTATGGCACCAGCGACGAAAAGCGTGCTAGAGGAAGGTCGTAAGCGAATTCCGTTCATCGAGAAGGACCGAGTATTTTCAAACGATATCGTAGAGGCTGAAAACTGGATGAGAAATGCCTTTTCAATTGACGAGATTAAAAAGTTTGAAAAGGGAGCAATCGTTGAGGAAAGGGTTTAACATGAAAAAAGTAAGCATCTAAACATCAAGTTAAACAAAGTGATTATAAATAAGAGCTAACATGTCAGGAAAGTAAGATATCAAGGGAACAGCGTCGCTCGGTGTTTATGTTTGATACACCGAAGACGTGCAGTTCCTATTTTTTAAGATTTTAAAAATAATTAGAAAATTCAATTTTCATATTTTTAACTTTAAATAATAAACACCTCCAAAACTGAAAGGGTGATCTGATGTTCAATGCGGTAGTAATTTCAGTTATTGTTATGACCATATTAAGTCTTCTTCGTATCAATGTGATGCT
The DNA here is from genome assembly GCF_900177535.1 of Priestia filamentosa. Classification (NCBI taxonomy): domain Bacteria; kingdom Bacillati; phylum Bacillota; class Bacilli; order Caryophanales; family Bacillaceae; genus Priestia; species Priestia filamentosa. The sequence continues at coordinate 11,466 of NZ_FXAJ01000007.1, read as the reverse complement.
GGCCCTTCTAATAGCTGCTGGTGTTGCTGGTTTAATGGAAGGTTTGACTCTAACTGAAACGATGAATATGCTTATATCCGGAATGGGAGGACAAGCAAACACGGCATTAAGTTATGTTCTGCTTGGGATATTTGCCGTTATGGTTAGTTATTCGGGAATTACAGGATTTCTTGTAAAAAAAATTGTAAGCGTTTTAAAAAGAAAACGTTCAATTATGTTGCTGACGATTGCCGGAATCGCTTGTTTATCCCAAAATGCTGTTCCGATACACATTGCGTTTATCCCGATTTTAATTCCTCCTTTGCTTCACTTATTTGATAAAATGAAGGTCGATCGTAGAGGCATCGCTGTGGCATTAACTTTTGGATTAAAGGCACCGTATATGATGATTCCAGCTGGATTCGGTTTGATCTACCATGGGATTATTACGGATGAAATGAAAGCGAGCGGCGTAGACATTGCTCTTCCATCTGTTACATATGCAATGTTCATACCAAGTCTTGGAATGATTGCAGGGTTGTTCATTGCAATTTTTATTTCTTATCGCAAAGATCGTGAGCTACTTGATGACAAACAGGATGCTATTAGCGAGGTGGCGGCAACAGAAGAGACGAAATTGTCATTTACATGGTGTCATTTCCTTACTATTATTGCGATTATAGGTGCCTTTATCATACAACTTGTGACAGGCTCACTTGTTCTAGGAGCACTGACAGGAATTATTCTTATGTTTTTGTTTACTATTGTCCCGTTTAAAGAAGGAGAAAGAATTGTAAATGAAGGGATTATGATGATGGGGATGATTTCATTCGTATTGTTAATTGCTTCAGGGTATGCGACGATTTTAAAAGAGACCGGCGCTGTTGAGGACCTGGTGCAGTCCACAATAGGAATACTAGGAGATAATAAAATAATCGTTGCCATCGCAATGATTACGGTTGGTCTGTTAATTACAATGGGCATTGGTTCTTCGTTTGGAACAATTCCCCTTATTGCTGCCTTATTTGTTCCAATCTGCACAACAGTAGGTTTTTCTCCATTGGCGACTGCCGCATTAATCGGTACTGCTAGTTCACTTGGGGATGCAGGCTCACCAGTGTCAGACAGTACTCTTGGCCCAACAATAGGACTGAACGCAGATGGAAAGCACCATCATATCTGGGACACATGTGTGCCAACCTTTTTACATTTTGGCATCCCTTTGATGATTTTCGGTATTTTTGCTGCAATGGTGCTTTAATCAAAACAAACACATATTTCAAAACAGATCTGTCTGTTTGGTTATCAACGCTATCACAATAAAAAAAGAATGAGTATCTCTTTTACTTTGAATAGGAGTTTCATAGAAAATGGACTACCTTAAAAAATGTATTTTTTAAGGTAGTCTGTTTTAAACTTCTCTATCACTAGTTTTGATAAAGTAATAATTCTACCATTTGATTTTTCTCATAAAACCTTCCTAATTTCTTGATAGCTGACTTCATAATCCATTAATCCTATGAAAAACCTGAATTTTATAAAGATTTTATATAGGTCTTTTTTTCTAGATACTGAAGTCAAACAATGAGTCACCAACATTAAAAAGTATAATCTTGTATTTCATAGATACACCGCTTAGTTATGACCGGTTCAGTGTCAAACCTTGTGTTTATTCATGTAAATATATCATATCTCCTGTCTTCTTATTTATAAAAACGGGAAGGACCTATATTAATTATTCTCTAGAAATATAAAATGAGTTCAATATACATGTATATTTGCTATGATGAAAGAAAAGGGCAAAAAAGAAGGTGTAACAGCATGGAAATTCATTTAATAGCAAAAGATGAGTTAGAAGCTCAAGGAATTCGGTGGTTGGTAGAGTCTCATTTTACTGGAGTTCGATTGGTTCCGTGGAATACAATGGAGGAATTTGGAAGTGGTATAAAAAAGCAGAAGCCTGAGCTTGTTATTCTGGATATGGACGGGTGGAAGGATGAGAGTGAACAATTAGGTAAGATGATGCAACAAAATAGAATTCGCTGGTTAGGGATTTCATCTGAGCGAATCTTCCAAACTGCTTATCGTGCGCTCCGTTTTCGTGCAGAAGATGTTTTATTCCGGCCGTTTTCTCCGTCAGATCTAATCAAACATATTCAACAACTGCGCTATCAGTTGCGAAATGATCGTCGTTACTTTGAGAATAGGGCAACAGAAGAAGGCGGTTCGCTTCCCATCGATTATCCTGACCTTTTCCTGACAGAGCGAAAACTCGTTAGTCCGATAACAATGGTTGCCCTTTTAACTCCCCATCCAGAAACACTTCCATTAGTATACGATGCATTGCAACGTTATTCTTTTACCGGAAAGCATCGGATCTTTGCTCTATCGGATTTTATTGTATGCATACGGGAAACCCAAGGGATTGAAGTGCTCAAGGAAGAATACCACGCCTTTCTTGCATATTGGAAAGACCTTATGAATGAACCCCTTACTATTGTAATTAAGGAAACTTCCTCAGGTGATTCATTAAAAAAAGCCTATCAGCAAATACGTCAGTTAACAAGGCTAGTTTTTTTCGAAGGGTATGATATCGTTTTAGTGGAAAATGAACAAATGATTCCTCAGGAAATGGACCCCTTCCTTACTCCGTTGGAACAACGTCAGTGGATTGAAATGCTTGAAAAAAGAGATATAAAAGCCATTCGGGATTGGGTGGAACGTGAATTTTTAACCTTTCAGCAGCCATATCCTGATCCAGAAAACGTGCGTGTTCGTCTTACGAGTGTGCTCGCGCAGATTCGTCGATATATGAAGTCACACAATCTCCAAAGTGCAGACTGGGAAACATTCTATCATGAAGTTTTTCAACAAATTGTCCATAAGCCAGTCATTTATCAAATTATCCAAGGGTTGCTTATGTTTATAACCCGTTTGCTTCAGCAGAATCAGGAGCAAATGCAGGAAGGGTCACGAACACTGGTTGAGAAAGCAAAAGAGTTGATTGAGTCTAACTATTGGGATGCTCAGTGGAATTTAGCGGCATGTGCTGATGCACTTCGTATCAATAAGAGTACTCTAAGTCGTCGCTTTGCAGCGGAATCCGGCCAGTCTTTTCGCAAGACGTTGCATGGTGTACGGATTCGAGAGGCTAAACGGCTATTGCGAGAAACGGATTTATCATTGGAGGAAGTGGCACGATTAACCGGTTATTCTCACCAAACTTATTTTAATACTAAATTCAAACAGATTGAGGCATGTATCCCATCAGCTTACCGATCTGGATTATAAAAAACGATTCAGTATATACTGAATCGTTTTTAATTGGTTTATAAGTAAATATATTTTGAAACCATTTATAAAAACGAGAATTAAAAAGAATTACTTAGAAATATTTTATAAGAAAATCATCAAATTATAATAAAATATTAGAATTTTTACTATAAACTGAATATAAGCAAATAAGGAGGTAAGAAAAATGAATGCGTTTACAAAAAACAAGGTGATACGTTATGAAGGTACTGAATTACATACAAAAGGATGGCAACAAGAGGCTGTACTTCGGATGTTAATGAATAATTTAGATCCTGATGTGGCTGAGCATCCAGAGGAACTTGTTGTATACGGGGGAATCGGGAAGGCTGCCCGAAATTGGGAATCATTTGATGCAATTGTTCAATCTTTGAAAAAATTAGAAGAGGATGAAACCCTACTTGTTCAGTCAGGAAAGCCAGTAGTTATCTTTAAAACCCATCAGAATGCACCACGCGTACTGATTGCAAATTCGAATATTGTACCAGCTTACGCAAATTGGGATACATTTCATGAGCTTGATAAAAAAGGATTAATGATGTATGGACAAATGACAGCAGGTAGCTGGATTTATATTGGTTCTCAAGGAATTGTGCAAGGAACGTATGAAACATTTGCAGAGCTTGCGAAACAACATTTCAATCATACACTCAAAGGTACTATCACTGTAACGGCGGGTCTTGGCGGTATGGGTGGAGCTCAGCCTCTTGCTGTCACGATGAATGGTGGCGTCTGCATTGGTATTGATGTTGATGAGACAAGGATTGATCGACGAATTGAGACTCGTTATACAGATGTAAAAACGGATTCACTGGATGAAGCAATCCGTTTGGCTGAAGAAGCAAAAAAAGAAGGAAGAGCTTTATCAATCGGTCTATTAGGCAATGCTTCTGAACTTTTACCGGAAATGATTGCACGCAATTTTATCCCGGATGCATTAACAGATCAAACATCAGCGCACGATCCATTGAATGGATATATTCCTTCAGGAATGTCATTTGAAGAAGCAGCAGAATTGCGAAAATCTAACCCTGAAGAGTACGTGAAACGTTCAAAAGCATCGATGGCAACACATGTGAAAGCAATGCTTGAGATGATGGAAAAAGGTGCGGTGACGTTCGATTATGGTAACAATATTCGTCAGGTTGCAAAAGATGAGGGCGTAGCTAATGCCTTTGACTTTCCTGGATTCGTTCCAGCCTATATACGTCCGCAATTCTGTGAAGGAAAAGGTCCTTTTCGTTGGGTAGCATTGTCAGGGGATCCTGAAGATATTTATAAAACGGATCAGGCTATCTTACGTGAATTTAGTGATAATGAACATTTGTGTAACTGGATTCGTATGGCACAGGAAAAAATTCAATTCCAAGGTCTCCCTTCCCGTATTTGCTGGTTGGGCTATGGAGAGCGTGCTCGGTTTGGAAAAATCCTAAATGATATGGTGGCTAGTGGCGAGTTAAAAGCACCAGTTGTGATTGGACGTGACCACTTAGATTCTGGCTCTGTTGCTTCACCAAATCGTGAAACAGAAGCCATGAAAGACGGATCAGATGTGGTATCAGACTGGCCAATTTTAAATGCGATGATAAACGCAGTGGGTGGTGCTACTTGGGTTTCCGTACACCATGGAGGCGGCGTCGGAATGGGCTACTCTTTACACGCAGGAGTAGTTATTGTGGCAGATGGTACGAAGGAAGCGGAAGAACGCATTGAGCGAGTGCTGACAACTGATCCAGGTATGGGGGTAGTACGTCACGCTGATGCGGGATATGAATTGGCAAAGAAAACAGCTCGTGAAAAAGGGATTAATATTCCAATGCTTGATAAAGGGACTGATCAGTAATGACAAAACCAATTTGGATTAAACATGCGACTCAGCTTGCTACGCTTGCAGGTGAAGGGAAAGGTCCGCGCTCACAAGAAGCTATGTCAGAGCTTGGATTAATTGAAGATGGTAGTTTGTGGATAGAGAATGGAATCATTCAGGCTGTCGGTACAACAAATGAACTGGAAAAACGCTATGCGGAGAAATTGCATACAGCGGACATTGTGGAGGCTTCCAATCATTTAGTCACGCCTGGGCTTGTGGATCCCCATACACATGTTGTGTACGGGGGGAGTCGTGAACGTGAGTTTGAAATGCGCCTTGAAGGTGCAACATATATGGACATTATGAACGCAGGGGGAGGAATTCATGCAACAGCCCGTATGACACGAGAGGCAATAGAAGAAGAATTACTCGAACAAACAATGAGTCGTCTCGATTCATTTCTTGCTCATGGAGTTACGATGGTAGAAAGTAAAAGCGGCTATGGCATGAACCTGGAAACTGAGCTTAAACAATTGCGTGTAATGAAAGAATTGCAACAAAAACACGCAATTGATCTTATCCCTACTTTTATGGGAGCTCACGCTGTACCTCCAGAATTTAAAGGAAAAGAAGATGAATTTGTTGATTATTTAATTGATAAAATGCTGCCAATAGTAGCTGAGGAAAACTTGGCTGAGTTTAACGATGTTTTTTGTGAGAAAGGTGTTTTTACCCCTGAGCAGTCAAAACGGATACTAGAAGCCGGAAAAGAATATGGGCTAGTGCCTAAAATACATGCCGATGAAATTGAACCTTATGGGGGAGCAGAGTTGGCTGCAAAGGTAGGAGCTATCTCGGCTGAGCATTTATTAAAAGCATCAGATGAAGGAATACATGCTATGGCGAAAGCTGGGACCATTGCTTGCTTATTACCAGCTACAGCATTATATTTGCGCGAAGAAGCTGCAGCCGGAAGAAAGATGATTGATGCAGGTGTACCTGTAGCTATTTCCACTGACTGCAATCCCGGGTCATCACCGACGACTTCTATGCCACTCGTTATGAATTTAGCTTGTATTTCGATGAGACTTACTCCAGCAGAAGCCTTGACAGCAGCAACATATAATGCAGCTTGTGCTATTAATCGTCAGGAAAAAGTTGGGTCAATCGAAGTAGGGAAGCAAGCAGATATTGTCTTATGGGATGTTAAAAACTATCAAGAATTACAATATTTATTCGGAGTTAATCATGTCAAGGCTGTATGGAAAAAAGGTGTAAAGGTGGTGGGATAGGATGAGTGAAAAATGGCTTCAAGCCCCTGAATGGTCTTGGAATACATCGAAAGAAGAAACAGCTTATGTTCATCAGTGGATTCAGCCTCTTAATGAACTAAGAGGTCTGCCTGACCTGATTCTTTACGGAGCGCCAATTTCGAGATCATCAATTAGTGTGTCTGGGGCTTCCCTGTATCCAACGGAATTTCGGAGAATGTGGAAAAGCTATGCCACTTACAACCTGGATGAAAATATCGATTTGACAGCGCTACAAGTAGCGGATGCAGGGGATATTGTAATGCATACGACAGATATCCCTTTATCACATCAACGTATTCAAGAGACATCAGCACATCTTGTGGCACGCTATCCTCATACTATCACATGCATGATTGGCGGTGATCATTCTACAACGGCTTGTGCTGTGCGAGGAATCAAAGAAGTTTGTAAGCAAAAAACGATTGGAATTTTGCAACTTGACACACATCTTGACGTGCGGGATCCGGAGGAACTAGGTCCTGCAAATGGAACGCCAATCCGCCAATTAATTGATAGCAATATTGTTAAAGGAGAGGATGTCATCAATATCGGTTTGCATGGTTATTTTAATGCAAAGCCACTTATTGATTATGCCGAGAAACACCAGATTCAGGTGGTGACATTAAAACAAGCACGCAGAAAGGGTCTTATCAATACCATTCAAGAAGCGCTTGAACGATTGTCAGCAAAAGTTGACCTTGTTTATGTTACAGTCGACATGGATGTACTCGATATTTCCATTGCACCAGGGGTACCAGCATCTACCCCCGGCGGTATGACATCAACTGAGCTGTTTGATTCATTGCTAGAAATCGGTAAGCACCCAATTGTTCAGCATATTGATTTTGTTTGTCTAGATCCTAGCAAAGATTCACCAGTTGCTGAAACAGTCAAGGTTGGGGTGTACGCATGGCTGCAGTTTATAACTGGTTATATTTTACGCTCTAGATAAAGCGATAGACAATTCAGTAAAGAGAAAAAAAGACCAAGATGAATATCAATCAAGATTAATCTGAAAGTATATGTTAGGCAAGAAGAAATATCTCATCCTCTTCTTGCCTTATCCAAAGTAATGGATTGGAAAATAAAATTGATTGATAATAAGAAATTAAAGCAATTGTTCCAGCAATTGCCTTTTTTTTATAAAAATAATGCTTTAGAACAATCAATTTAAACAACTTATAACATAAGAGGTGTAACAAATGAAAGTGGAATCCCCTGTTAAAAGTGATCAAATTCAAGAGCTGGACCATAAGCAAAGTGGAACATTAAATTTATTAAATTCAACTCAACTTATTATAAAAGAAGCGGTTCGGAAGCTAGGCTATAACAATAAGATGTATGAATTATTAAAAGAACCAATTAGAACCTTAATGGTGCGTATCCCAGTTCGAATGGATAACGGTTCCATTGAAATTTTTACCGGTTATCGTTCTCAACATAACGATGCTGTGGGTCCTACAAAGGGAGGTGTCCGATTTCATCCTGAAGTAAATGAAGAAGAGGTCAAAGCCTTGTCTATTTGGATGAGTTTAAAGTGTGGCATTGCTAATCTTCCTTACGGAGGAGGAAAAGGAGGAATTATTTGCGACCCAAGGAACATGTCACTTGGGGAATTAGAGAGATTAAGTCGCGGATATGTTCGGGCCATTAGCCAAATCGTTGGTCCGACAAAAGATATTCCAGCCCCTGATGTTTATACGAACTCTCAAATTATGGCGTGGATGATGGATGAGTACAGCCGCCTTCGTGAATTTGACTCTCCTGGATTTATTACAGGAAAACCGATTGTATTAGGGGGATCACAAGGTCGTGAAACGGCAACGGCGCGCGGTGTAACAATTTGCATTGAAGAAGCCGTCAAGAAAAAAGGTATTAAATTACAGGGGGCACGCATTGTGATTCAGGGCTTTGGGAATGCCGGAAGCTTTCTGGCTAAATTTATGCATGAAGCAGGGGCCAAAGTGATTGGGATTTCAGATGCACATGGTGCTCTTTATGATCCAACAGGGCTTGATATTGATTATTTACTTGATCGACGAGATAGTTTTGGGACTGTAACCAATTTATTTACTAATGTTATGACAAATCAAGAATTACTTGAGCAAGAATGTGAAATTCTTGTTCCAGCAGCCATTTCTAATCAAATTACGTTAGAAAATGCCGATCGCATTCATGCATCCATTGTGGTAGAAGCAGCAAATGGACCTACAACCTTAGAAGCTACCAAAATTTTAGATGAAAGAGGTATCCTCCTTGTGCCAGATATACTAGCTAGTGCAGGTGGTGTGACTGTTTCGTACTTTGAATGGGTTCAAAATAATCAAGGATATTATTGGTCAGAGGAACAAGTAGCTGAAAAATTGCGAAAAGTAATGATCAATTCCTTTGAAACTATTTATCAAATGTCCCAGACCCATGAAGTTGATATGCGTTTAGCCGCATATATGGCCGGAATCAGAAAATCGGCTGAAGCCTCGCATTTCCGAGGATGGGTATAAAATGTAAAATTCGCGGCTCTATTGCAAGTCAACTATATGACCTTATTTCAAGAAAAGAAGGAATTTCTGCTACAGTTGAAAGAGCTTTGGATGATTTAGCTAAAAAAGTAGACGTTATGTATCTGACAGTAGATATGGATGTTCTTGATAGTGCTTATATACCTAAAGTTCCAGCAAAAAACACAGAACTAATAAGAACAGATGAATTATTTGAATGCGTATACATTACAGGCTCATATTCTTTAGTACAGGCAATAGATATGGTATGTTTAGATTCTTTGCGTAATAAATCTAGCATCACTATTAAAACAGGAATTCATATATTCTCGAAGTTTTCAATTAGCTTTGTAAGAAAAACATAAAATGATAATCATTTATTTTTTCCTATCTTTTTGAAAGGGAAAAACACTTAGTAATTTATTATGAAATTTCTATCTCAGCAGAGAAAATTAGATTATGAGAGTGAGGAGAGAGGTAATTAATGAAAAATAATTATCGTTACTTTATTATCTTCATGATTGTTATTATAACAGTTATAAATTACATAGATAGAGGTGCCCTATCATACGCACAAGCTGAGATTATAGAAGAATTCAATTTAGATCCCATAAGTTGGGGAGCAATTCTAGGTTATTTTGGATACGGATATATTTTTGGAGCACTATTTGGTGGTGCTTTAGCAGATAAGAGAGGACCTAAATTTATGTGGATTCTGGCGGGAACTACATGGTCTATTTTTGAAATAGGAACGATATTCGCTGGTCACTTAGGTGCAACATTTTTTGGTGGTTCGGCGTTAGCAGGTTTTGCGGTATTTCGCGTTTTATTTGGATTAGCTGAAGGTCCTACATTATCTACAATGAACAGAACAATGGCAAATTGGGTATCCCCAAAGGAAAAAGGTTTCTCAGTAGCACTTGGTTTAGTCGGTACTCCTATTGGAGCACTAATTACTGCTCCCGTTGTAGTAGGACTTTTAACATTCACTAATTGGAAAGTAACATTTATTATTCTTGGATTATTAGGTTTTATTTGGGTATTAGTATGGAGAAAAGTATTTACAAATTTACCTGAAGATCATCCCAAGGTCTCGAAAATTGAACTTCAGAAAATTCGCAGTACAAATGACTTAATAGAAGGTGAAATAAAATTAGAAGAAACAATAACAAACAACGTACCATGGTATTATTTCTTTAAAAACTCTACTTTAACAATGAATGCTATCGGGTATTTTGCATTTTTATATGTGAATATCTTATTACTTACTTGGACCCCAAAATATTTACAGGATGAATTTAATTATTCCTTGGCGTCTCTTTCATATATAGGTATGATTCCATGGATAGGAGCCATTATTACGGGGCTGTTAGGTGGCAAAATTTCAGATAAGTTACGTGAAAAAACCGGAAATTTGCGTATAGCTAGATCTTGGTTTACGGTAGTTTGCTTGTTTTGTACAGCTATTTGTTTTATGTTAATTCCAACAGTTGAAAGTGCTACAGCAGTACTTTCATTAATGTGTATAGGTAACGCATTTAATTACCTACCAAACTCTATATATTGGACAGTTATTCTTGATACAGAGCCAAATAAAGCAGGAACTTTTGGTGGGGTAACTCACTTTATTGCAAATTTAGCTACTATTATTGCACCGACGTTAACAGGCAGTCTCGTTGCATCTCACGGATATAATGCTATGTTTACTGCTGCTGCTATTGCTGTGATAGTCGGAATGGTATCTATGATGTTTGTAAAACCTGGAAAACGAGATTATACGTCAGTAAATCAAACCCAAAAAGATACTACATTATATTAAGTAATTCTTAGAATAAAAAGTGATAGCCATACTAAGTAAATTTCCCTTTTAACTCTTAATTTATTATCGCAGAGTTAGGAACAGTGATGCGTGTCGTTTATCCAACTCAAGAAAATATAATTATGAAATTTACTCTACTGCTTATCACTTTTGAAATAGTTATGAAGAGTTTTATCCCCTTAAAAGATCAGATATTAAAGGACAGGTTCAAAAACGGATAGTAATAAAATTGAAAAATAAAGCAATTGTTAAATTATTAGCATTCTATATGTTGATTTAGGGCTCTAATTATATATATTGGATAATTATCTGAACAAACGTTAACAACATAAGAACAAGTAAATGGGAAAGTGTGTGTTATTGAATAAAAGAGCTATAAAAAAGTCCATTAAAGATGTTCTTACAGAAGATTCCACATTCAAGATTACTCTTACAATTCAAAAAAGCACATTAGCTAATTAATTAGCTAATGTGCTTTTTTGTTAAGAATTTTTATTTTCGTTTTTTCAACTTTCCAATTCCATATTCTTTCGCTTCTTTGTTAAGAGCTTTAAGTAGACTAAACGTCATTAAGGCCATAACGATTGAAAAGGGAAGGGCTGCAATAATCATGGTATTTTGCAGAGCCTGCAGGCCTCCTGAATAGAGAAGAACAAGAGCTATAGTTGTAAGTAATATTCCCCAAAGGACCTTTACACTGTTACTAGGGTTTTGAGACCCATTCGTTGTCATCAT